>NZ_JBNNMG010000001.1:122467-228406 GCF_050272555.1 Lysinibacillus sp. NPDC047702
TAATCGAGAACAACCGTTTCCTTATTTACTGTTTCGGAAGAATCGAGAACAACCGTTTCCTTATTCACTGTTTCAGAAGAATCGAGAACAACCGTTTCCTTATTCACTGTCTCAGAAGAATCGCAAACGATAGGCTCCTTATTCTCAGCTTCAGATGAATAGAGAACTAAAGGCTTCTCTTTCATAGTTTCAGGAGAATTGACAACAACAGGTTCATTCCTTGTTTGAGATGGATAAAGAATAACAGGTTCCTCATTTATTACGTTAGGTCGTTCAAGAGTAACTGACTCATTTACTTCTTGAGATGCTTTAAGAGTTTCAGATGCAGTCATCACTTCAGGTGTTTCCAAGACGACAGGCTGATTTATTATTTCAGGTTTTGTTTCATCTATAATAGAAGAATTGATGGTAGTAGAGTCATAAATACTTACCGGAATTTGCTTTGTATCAGAAGCATTTTTAAAATGGAAGGTTGATTCTGTGTTGGTATTTCGATAAAGACCATTATATATTTGGCCCGGATGCGTGTTCACGGATTGAAAATAATGTTGATTAAAATGGCGTTCTTCAGGTATATTTCTTTGATGTTCAGCTCCAGAAGATAGGATGTTATGATTCAAATCTAATTGCTTATTGGTCGCTTTTCCTGCCAGATTTTGTAGTAACCTATAAGATGGTTGTTTCGAGGTAGATGTCGATTGATCTTGAGCCATTGCAATTCTAGGCTGTCTTTGTACAACATTAGATATTAAAGGAGAATGTTTTTCAATACTGGGTGTAGTTGTAGGTGCTGGAGCTTCATTAACTTCCATTGTAAGTAGCTTTTTTAAAACGATTAATATTTCTTGATTCATTTCTTCAATAGTTCGATTTAGAAGCTCAATTTGAGTGGAGAGTTGTTTTATTTGTTCTTCATAGCCTTTGATTTGTGAATTTTGCCTATCATCTAATGTCTCTGTTAGTCCCTCTAAATGTGCAATTTGTGTTTTTAACCCATCAAATTCCTTTTTCATAAAGAGATAATCTTCTATAGAAGTTCCCATTTTTAATGAAGTTAACGTTTCTCTATAGGTTTCAATCTTTTCCTTCAGTTTTGCAATGTCTTGAGTGGAGTACAATTTTGAGTTTTCCATGTAGTTCACCCCTTTCAGTCCATTAATATTTTATTAAAAATATTTACTTTCTGTTACAAATATACCGGTCCTCCCAAACATTTTAAAATATCCCTGAATAAATGGGCTTTGAATAAAATGATGTATCTGAATACGTAAATTTTTATTAAATATGGAGTTGAACTATTAATTTAGCCCATACACTTATAGCTGAAAAACATATGCTACAAACGAAAGATAAAAATTTTATGGAGGTGTCAATAGGATGCAAGATATTATGCCATCCCAGGCGCAGGAACTAATTTGTATAAACGTCGATAAGGTATTTGACTGGATTGTAAAGGAAATGTCATTTGATTTTTCCCCTACTGGACCAATTACTTTTCCAGGAGTAACGCCAACGACTAATTTAACAGGTGCTGTAGTTACATGTAAGGTAGTTCCATCAGCAACTAACCCTATAGTTATCCTGAACCGTGAGAATCGCCAATTCTCCATTGATGGTTCAACTGTATGTCTTCAACATTTAAATATTCAAAAGAATTTTGTTCTTACGTTAGTTGTTTGTTTACCGAACGGCACTATGTTTACAAGCAATAATATTCCGCTTTCTCGTTGTGAACAAGTTACATTATGTGCACCAAAAGGTACAGATGTAGAAATTTTATTCACAGATTTAGATTGTTTCGTATGTACAACTGGAACATTAACAGCTGGTGCAGGTGCAATTACGTTTTCTGCATTAACTATTACTGTATCTGTATGCCAAAGTATTCAATCTACATTCCCAGTTACTGTGGAATTCTTAGCGACTTTCTGCGAGCCAAGAGCAGAATTACCGTTCACATGTCCGGGTGTAGTTCGTCCACAGCAATGCCCTATTATTTTCCCAACAGGTGGATAATAGTACTAATAAAAAAGAAAAACACATATCTTGAAGAGAGGGTAATCCTCTCTTTTTTTTTGTTTAGTGGATATCACATTTTGCCGAGGTGTAATTGATTTAGAGGCAACAGAATTTGCTTATTACATATTTAAAACGGGAGGACAAAAATTATGACAGGTGTCAATCAGGTGGAAGAAAAAATAAATGAGCTCAAAGAACAGACGACTCATTATGTTCATGAGATTAAAAAAATGGTTGAGAAGCTTACAATTCTAGAACCTGTCAATGTCATAAGCTATTTTACTTCTTCATTCAATATTTCTTATGATACTGAACAGGAAAGTTTATGTTTGGGCTCCTATCATATTCGTAATATAGGCAATCAGCCTATTACAAATCCATATTTGTGCATAAAGCTACCCGAAGACTCTCCATTTTCCTTCTCCGGTAGGTACGTATATGAACATTTTGCTCCAAATTTAAAAGGAAATAGTAGCTGGGAGCGAATCAATGATCAAGCCAGCAAAGAAGAATTTTGGCTTAGACCAATAGGGAAAACAACATTAGAGCCAAATGAAACATTATCCTTTACCAATTTTCAAATTAAATGGTCACATAACCTATCTTATTCAGGAAGTATTATGGGTTTTACCTATTGTGATCAGTTACAAGATGGTGCGGTTGTGTTAAACCCTATTAATCTTAATGGAATAAGCCGAACACAGGAGGAGAATAATGAGTGAATTCGAAAAAATAGAGCATGTCACACAACAATTTATAAAGGAACAACTAGCAAATCTATCTAGTTATAATAGTGACAAAAATAATAGCTTTGCTTTCCTTGAAAAAGGAACGTTAAATCTACTTATTGCCTATTTATTATCTGGGGAAAAACCAAAAAAGGAAGAATTGAAAAGTGATGAATTTGGCATACATTTGGTTAAGCTGCTTGATGAAATTTTAGAAGAAAGTAAGAAGCAATTTGAGGAGGTAATGAGTTTGCTTGGAAAATTTTCATGAAAGGAGAACCAAATGTGGAGAATGATATTGTGGAAAACAATGATCCCATTCAGCTCCAGAAAATGATTGTTTTTTTAAGGGCTGATTTAGCAAAATATAAAAATGAGGTTAAAAGACTGAGAGATAGTGATTATTATTCATTAGTACTAAGATTTGAACGAGAAAATGTCCTATTAACAAATCAAAAAAAGGAACTGTCGATGGAGCTATTAAAGCTGAAGAGAGACTTTGAGAAAGCAAAAAAGAACTACTATGATCATGTTCAAACAATAGAAAAGCATAAGAAAAAACAAATATCTTCAATTGAAGCATTATTAAAGGAAAAAGAGGAACTACGTGCGGAAAATAAGGTACTAAAGGAATCATTAAAAGACAAACAAGATGAATTATTGTCTGTAAATTCGGCGAATGGGCTAGAAAATAAGTTGAGTGATTTTGCAAAAGGTATCAGTCAACAAATACAAAAAGCCATTGAAGCAATTGAAAATTCACGTTTAGAGCAAGCTCATGCTGATAATCTTAATCAGTATTTAATGAAAGAGATTGAGGAAAAATTAGACCATATAAATAGACATAATTCGACTACTAATCTACTAGAAGAAAGAACGATGATGAAGAACGATGCTCTTATACATTTAGATGCTCAGGTAAATAAAGTATTGGCTCAATCTATTGATTTTGAAGATCAGGTGGAGCATAAATTACGCATTCTTGATGACCTAGAGCAGAAATTGAATGAGCTCGCTACAGAAATAAAATTGAATGAAATTAAGCAATAGGGAGGAGATTTAATCTATAATAGGCTTGCTTGACTGTTTCAAAAGAAGGAAGTAATTACTTTTGAAACAGTCTTTTATATTATTTCGTTTCTCTATGCAATGTAACTCTTTTCAAACGAGGTGAATATTTTTTAAGCTCCAATCTTTCAGGATTATTTCGTTTGTTTTTTGTAGTGATATAATTTTTATCACCTGTTTCGGTACAGGCTAATGTTATTTGTACACGCATAAAATTGCCTCCTTTTAAATCGTAATTATTACGCTTTATACAATATAATTTTTTAGTATGTATGTCAATAATGGATCTCCATGAAATTTTAAGAATTGCAATTTCTGTTTCACTATGGTTTAATTACAAAATACAAATAGTAATGATTACGATTTAAGGAGTTGTATAAATGACAAAAAAAATCCCTGTCACTGTTTTAAGTGGATATTTAGGTTCTGGTAAAACGACAATGATGAATCATGTCCTGCAAAATGAAAAAAATATGCGTGTAGCTGTTATCGTAAATGATATGAGTGAAATCAATATTGATGCTGAATTAATTGCAAATGGAAGTGGTATTTCACGTACAGAGGAAAAATTTGTTGAGTTATCCAATGGGTGCATTTGCTGTACATTGCGTGAAGATCTATTGCAGGAGGTTGAGCGTCTCGCGAAGCTCGGCAATATTGATTATATTTTAATTGAATCTACAGGAATTAGTGAACCAATACCAGTTGCTCAAACATTCAGCTATTTGGACGAGGAACTAGGCATTGATTTAACAAAATTTTGCCAGCTTGATACGATGGTGACTGTTGTTGATGCTAATCGATTCTGGCATGATTTTCAGTCAGGTGAAAGTCTTTTAGAGCGAAAGGAGGCAGTGGGAGAATTAGATGACCGAGATGTAGCGGATTTGCTCATTGATCAAATTGAGTTTTGTGATGTCCTTATTCTAAATAAATGTGATTTAGTATCAGAGGCTGAGCTTGAAAGATTAGAGCACATTTTACGTGTTTTACAACCTGAAGCTAAGCTAATTCGTACAGTGAATGGTGTAATAGAGCCAGCAGAAATTCTCAATACAGGACGCTTTGATTTTGAGAGGGTTTCAGAGTCTGCTGGGTGGTTAAAGGAATTGGAGCTTGGTCATGAAAATCATACACCTGAGACAGAGGAATACGGCATCTCTTCTTTCACCTATAATCGTAGAAGGCCTTTCCATCCAATGCGTTTTGTCGAGTGGTGTGATCATATGCCACAATCGATTGTACGAGCAAAGGGAATTATTTGGAGTGCTAGACATCAGGATGTAGCATTATTGCTGTCACAGGCTGGGTCATCAGCAAAGATAGAGCCGGTTTCCTATTGGGTAGCCGCTTTATCAAAGGAGCAGCAACAGGATGTATTCTCTCAAAGTCCTGAGGTTCTAAAGGATTGGGATGATGAGTTTGGAGATCGCATGACACAGCTTGTGATTATTGGGATTGATTTAGATAAAGAGACGATTATTTCAGAGTTAGATGCTTGTTTATTAACGGAGGACGAGCTTAATAAACCATGGGAAAATTTACAGGACCCCTTTAATTGGGAATGGCAATAAACAAAAAAAAGAAGATTTCGGCTAGGGCTCCGAAATCTTCTTTTCAAATACATGATTATAATTTGTTGCATCTCTTAATGCTTTTTCCTCAATGGGAATGCGTACTGATAGCATAGTGATATTTAAAAGTGTAAAACAAAACGCTGTAAAATAGGCTTTAAACATAATAGGTAGCAGCAGAATCTCTAAACAAACAACCGCGTAGTTTGGATGACGCATAAATGTATAAGGTCCTTTGCGTACAACTTGAGCATCAGGAAGGATTAGAATTTTTGTGTTCCAAAAAGCACCCAGTGAATGAATACACCAAATACGTAATGTCTGCACAGCAATAAATAATAAGAAAAATAACGGAAATAAGGGCGATATACCACTATTATTGGTGACGACTTCTACTATTAAAAATAGGAAAAAACTGATGTGCATTGTAACCATATAGGGATAATGAGAGGCACCGACTTCATATGCACCTTGTGACAACATCCATTTTTCATTGCGCTTAGCAATAAAAATCTCTGTCAATCTTTGTAGAATAACGATAATCAGGATAATATAAAAAATCATGCTACTCCCTCCATTTTAGTAATACAGCTTCAGCACAGAAGCCAGGGCCGAGAGCGACGAGCAAACCAGTATCCTCCACTTGTCCTTCATTTAACATAAATTGCTCCAATACATATAGCACCGTAGGAGATGACATATTTCCATGTTTTTTTAATATTTCCCGAGAAATGTCGGTTTTTTGAGGTGCTAAATAAAGTGTATCTTCATAAGCCTTTAAAACTTTTTTACCGCCAGGATGTGCAATGAAGTGATTAAGCTGTTCACTATAAAGTTCCTGATCCATTAAAAATTGCTCAATGAATGGACCAAGCCAATTAGTGATAATAGCGGGGATACTTTTTTGGAAAACAACATGCAGGCCGTTATTTTTAATATCCCAGCCCATAACATTCTCTGAATCTGGCATCCATTTGGAGCCGGTTGCTATGATAGCAGGTGTCGGCATTCTTGTTTCAATTTTCGCATCATCTCCGCAGACAAGGATACATGCTGCGCCATCTGCAAAAAGTGAGGCACCGACTAAATTACTTTTTGAAAAATCATTTGGCTGGAAGGTTAAACTGCAAAGCTCCACACAAACGACAAGAACTTTTGCTTTTGGATGGGCAAGACAAAAATCATAGGCTCTACTAACACCAGCGGCACCACCAGCACAGCCAAGTCCCCAAAGTGGTATACGCTTAAGTCTGTCTGAAAAAGGTAGCTGATTCATCACTCGAGCATCAATACTTGGTGTTGAAATGCCTGTACTACTGACGAAAATGATAGCATCAATGTCCTCTGGCGAAATGGGCGTTTTTAAAAATTTTTCATTCTGTAAGCATGCTTGAATAACAGATACACTATATTGTGTTGCCAGCTCAATATATAAATCGTTGCGTTCTTCAAAGGTATGATCAGTCCTATGCCATTCTGGCGGTACACAAAAATGACGTGTTGCAATACCACCATTCTCAAATACTTTTAAATATCTTTCTAATTTTGGGATTTTCGCATAAAAAAGCTCCTTCGTTAATTCCTCCGCGTTTGTCTGTTGTAATGTGTACGGTGGTTGGTATGTACTGATAGAAATGACTTTTGACAATTCAACAACTCCTTTGTTAATAGTGGTTTTGTTCATTGTATGCAAGGAGGAAGGGGATACATGCTTATTAGATTGCATTTGACATTTTCGGAAGATTCCGCTATATTAAAAACAATTAAATTGGAAGTAGGTGATGTGACATGATGAATAGATCTGTTTTTAGCGAACTGCAATTCGGTTTGTTCAATTTCACACGCCTAAATTATACAATGTGACCTTTTTATTATAAGGGTTATTTGTGTATCTCTTAAATGTGTCTGTGAAACCTTGTAACTGCCGAATTGCGCAGATACAAGGTTTTTTTATCTTCACTTGGTGGATGTCACCGATTTTCAAAATCTGGACGTAATTAGGCCAAGGTGAAATTGATATGCACTTTTAGGAGGAAACTAAATTGAATTTAACAGCATTAGGTTTTAACACATATTTTGAAGAGCAAATGATTGAATATAAGAAGCAGGCTAAGCTAGAGAATTGTACACCAGCAAGGGTTACATTAGAGCATAAGCATTCATATCGTGTATTAGCAGAGGAAGGCGAGTGGCTAGCAACAGTTGCAGGACATTTTGCGTATACTTCATTAGCACGCGAGGATTTTCCAGCAGTGGGCGATTGGGTTCTAGTAGAAAAAATGCCTGGTGAAGAAAAGGCTATTATTCATCAATTATTTAAACGGAAATCTGTCTTTTCACGTAAGGTGGCGGGGCAGGAAATACAGGAACAGCTTGTAGCATCAAACGTAGATATTGTGCTGCTTGTTATGAGCTTAAATGCAGATTTTAATATTCGACGTTTAGAACGCTATTTAGTAGCTGCTTGGGATTCAGGAGCAAAACCGATTATTGTACTAACAAAAGCTGATTTATGTGCTGATGTTTCAGACAAGGTAAGAGATGTTGAGTCTGTAGCGTTCGGTGTAGATATTTTTGTAACAAGTGCCTATTCAGGTGAGGGGTTAATGGATATTCGTGCATTATTTACAGATGGTGTGACAGGAGCTTTGCTTGGTTCTTCAGGTGCAGGAAAATCTACACTGACAAATATGCTGAGTGGCGAAGAGCTTATGAAAGTATCTGGCATTCGTGAGGATGATGCTAAAGGGCGTCATACGACAACACATCGTGAGTTAGTGGTACTACCTGGTGGTGGGTGTTTAATTGATACGCCGGGAATGCGTGAACTACAATTATGGGATCAAGGAGATAGTCTCGCTTCTAGTTTTCAGGACATAGAACAGCTTTCAGCAGCTTGTCATTATCGAGATTGCACACATCAAAAGGAGCCAAATTGTGCTGTACAGCAGGCGATAGCAGATGGGGAGCTTGAGCAATCTCGACTTCAAAGCTACTTTAAGTTGCAGAAGGAGCTTGCCTTTATGGAGCGCAAGACAAATACACAGGCTAGGCTTGATGAGCAACGAAAATGGAAGCAAATTGCGAAGGGTTTAAAAAAGGGAAAAAAGAAATAATTTTAGAGGGACACAGATAGTTTTTGATGTATCTGTGTTCCGTTTTTTAGGAGGGAATAAGGTTGAGTCAGAAAAAATGGTTTCGAGGAGCAGTCATCATTACCATTATTGGTACAGTATTATTAGGACGAGCAAAAAAAGTAACTGCTGGCAAAACGCTTTTTGTTTCAAAGGGTGCAAAGTATGCTTTTCCAGTAATAGATGCTGAAGCAGGCAAGGTGCTAGGAGTTATACACGCTAAAGGTAAGACATATATGACTGTTAGTGTAGATGTGCATGCTGATACATATAAAGTAGAGGGTTCGTTAAAAGGCTTTGAAAGAAAACTACATACAACTGATGAGGAGAGTATCGCACATATTTGTCATTGTGCTAAACTTTTGTCAACCATGGAGTGAGGGCTTAATTATGACTATACAAGGCATTAATCATTTATTATTTTCGGTGTCGAATTTAGAGCAGTCAATCGCGTTCTATGAAACTATTTTCGATGCTAAGTTATTAGTTAAAGGAAACAGCACTGCTTATTTTGATTTGAATGGGCTTTGGCTTGCTCTGAATGTAGAAAAAGATATACCACGACAGGAAATCCATCAATCCTATACACATATAGCCTTTTCTATTGAAGAGGCTGATTTTGAAAAAATGTATGAAAAGCTAGTAAGCTATCAGGTGAATATTTTACAGGGCAGAGAACGAGATGACAGAGATAAAAAGTCGATTTATTTCACAGATCCAGATGGTCATAAATTTGAATTTCATACAGGAACTTTACAGGATCGATTGAATTACTATAAGATGGAAAAGCTGCATATGGAATTTTTTGATTAAATAGATGTCTCTCTGTAAGAAGAGGGCATCTATTTTTTTTGCAACGTTTCCCTTTTCTCAAACGACTTTAAAGTGTAGCCAAAAGGAGGAGATTAGGTGGATATAGAAAAATTGGTTAAGAGCGCAAAAAGGGGGAATGATGAAGCATTTGAGCAGTTGATTGCTTTCATGCGTGAAAAATTATATCGTACTGCCTACTCGTATGTTCGAAATGAGCAGGATGCGCTTGATATTTATCAAGAGTCTATTTATAAAGCCTATACAACATTGAAAACATTAAAGAATCCAAACAGTTTTCCAGGATGGATTATTAAGATTGCGGTTTATAAATCTATTGATTTTATTAGAAAAGATGCAAGGAAATTCACTTCAGGAGATGAGGAGTTTTTTGCAGAGATAGCTGGTAATCAAAATATGAAGAACATTGCATATTCATTAGATGTAAAAGAGGCAATTGATACATTAGATGCCAAATATAAAACAATTATGTGGTTACGCTTCTATCATGATTTTACTATCAAAGAGATTGCAAAAATGCTGGGGTGTCCTGAAGGAACAGTGAAGTCCTATATTAACAGAGCTAAAAAAGAGTTAAAACCAATTTTAAGGGAGGGCTACTTGTATGAGTAAGGATAATAATCGTATCAATATTCCACTTCAACAATTGATGATGAGAGAGCAGGCGGCAATAAGAGCAGCAAAAAGGAAGAAGCTGAATATTAGAATTCTAAAACCTCTCCTTATTGCCTGTGGATTATGTATAGCATTACTAGGTTCGGGATTTTTCTCTCCCACAATAGCGACTGCATTAGCTAATGTACCTTATATTGGAGCCATTTATGCTGAATTTGGGGATATTGCAGCTAAAAAGATTGAACAAGAACACTTGATGACAACAATAGGTAAAGAGGATACGCATGGAGGCCTTACAATGACTGTTAAAGAAGCGGTATATGATGGGAATAGATTATTAGTTACGGTCACATATACAGGGCAGAATGGTGTTTCTTTACAAGAGGAGGTTGTAGGTACCAATACGCTAACTGTCAATGGGGAGCCAATAGATGTTGCAATGGGCTCTACAGGTCAAAATGATATTGATAAAAACACAATTATTGAGCATCATGAATTAACTTTATCCAATGCAGATATATATGGGGATAAAATTGAAGTTGCATTAGATGGTAACGATTTATTTGGCTACAAAGGTAATTGGCATGTGGATTTTACACTTGAAAAATTAAAGGAAGAAGTTATCACTTTCTCTCCAAATATAAAATCTAATACTTATGATGGACTATATAAGTTAAACGTTGCACAGATATCATTTACACCACTATCGACACGTATAGATGTTCTAGTAGATTATCCAGGTGAATTAGATAGAAATGATCAATGGCCATTTTTTGAGTTTGAGGTAACAGATAGTGAAGGGAAGTTATACGATAGGGCGAATATGCAAATGGGGGCGACCAAGGATTATGGACATCATATTATTCTTGTACTGCCTCCTATGGAAAAAATGCCAAAATCATTTACACTTAAACCAGGTAAGAATGATGAGCAAGGTTATTGGAGACAAATAAAGGAATTAGAAATGATCGTACCCCTAGAACCTTAAAAAAATGATCCTCCTTTAGTTTTTAGAGAACTAGAGGGGGATTATATAATATTAAAGCGAAACAAAATAAGTGGAGAAATCGTTCATAATATTATAGGGGGTGGCTTTATGACAAAAGCTATTATTTTTGATATGGACGGAACTTTATTTCAAACCAATTTAATTTTAGAGCCTGCACTTGCTGCGACGTTTGATGTGTTACGAGATAAGGGCGTGTGGCAGGGAGATACGCCAATTGAAAAATATCGAGAAATTATGGGAGTGCCATTACCTGTTGTATGGGAAACGTTATGTCCAATGCACTCTTTGGCAATACGTGAAGAGAGCAATGCATTATTCCATGTTAAGTTGATTGAGCAAATACGGAATAATAAGGGTGCATTATATCCAAATGCAGAGCAAACACTTACTGCTTTGGCAGAGCACTATAAGATATACATAGCCAGCAATGGACAGAAGGAGTACTTACAAGCAATAGTGGAAACCTATCAATTGGAGCGTTTTATCAAAGGTACATACAGTATCCAGTCTATTGCAAGTGGTCATAAATCAGATTTGGTAAGAAAAGTAATTGTAGAAAATAGTATTCAGCAAGGAGCGGTTGTCGGAGATCGTTCTTCTGATATTCAGGCTGCCCATGATAATCAGCTGCTCTCAATTGGGGTACGTTTTGATTTCGCCCAGGAGAAAGAGCTACAAAGGGCGGATATTGTCATTGATGACCTAAAAGATTTATTACAAGTTCAATTAGCTTAAGTAATAAATTTTTATCGCCCAATATTTTCATTTTATCGAGAAAAATAAACGATTTATCGAAAATTTTCAGTCATTTCTCGACATTTATTGCATTTCTAAAGAAGAAAGCGTAAAATGGTGCCAACCTAATAGAAAAGCATTGAGAAGGAAAAGTAAATTGGATCAGCATTATATAGAGAGCCTCTGTTGGTGGAAATGAGGTAAATGAACCCTTTTGAAAATGACCTTTGAGCTTCGTACCGAAAGCATTTGGCAAGTAGATTACGACGAGATAGGCACTCGTTATAACAGCAGCAGTATCTCTCATAGATGAGACGTACTGATAGAGGCAAATAGTGTGAGCTATTTGTAAATATAGGTGGTAACACGGGTATACTCGTCCTAATCAGTTTTGATTAGGGCGTTTTTTTTATCCATTTTTATTTATGTGAGGGGAGCAATTTAGAATGACAATTGTTATTGGAGGCGCTTGGCCATATGCAAATGGTTCTTTGCATTTAGGGCATGTTGCTGCACTATTACCAGGTGATATTTTGGCTAGATATTACCGACAAAAGGGCGAAAGGGTTTTATATGTGTCAGGGAGTGATTGTAATGGCACACCAATTTCTATTCGCGCTGCACAGGAGAACACAACTACTGAGGCTATCGCTAATCATTATCATGAGGAATTTACACGATGCTTTAATGATTTAGGATTTACCTATGATTTGTATACCCGTACAGATGCTAAGCATCATCATAACTCTGTACAAGCCATTTTTTTACAGCTACTTGCAAATAATTTTTTATATAAAAAGAAAATTGAGCAGGCTTATTGTGAAACAGACAAACAATTCTTGCCAGATCGGTTTGTAGAGGGAGTTTGTCCAAACTGTGGTGCAAAGGCACGTGGCGATCAGTGCGATAACTGTTCCACAATTTTAGATCCTCTCGATTTAATCGATAAACGTTGTAAAATTTGTGGCAATGAGCCAATTATTAGAGAAACAGAGCATTTTTATTTTGCCTTTAGTCAATTTCAAGGAAGATTGGACACATATTTAGCAGAGGCGAAGGCTGAAAAACGCTGGCGTGATAATGCCCTTGGGCTAACAGAGCGCTACTTGGCTGAAGGCGTTCCGGACCGTGCAGTGACGAGAGATTTACCAAATGGCATTGATGTTCCAGTTCCGGGCTTTGAAGGTAAAAAAATATATGTATGGATTGAAGCGGTTGCAGGTTATTTAACTGCAAGCATTGAATGGGCAAAGCAGCATCAAATAGCTATTGAGGATTTATGGAATGAAGAAACAATCTCATATTATGTACATGGTAAGGATAATATCCCATTCCATACTGTTATTTGGCCAGCCATTCTAATGGGAATAGGGGCAAAGGCATTACCAACACATATTGTGTCGAATGAATATTTGACGCTAGAAAAACGAAAATTATCAACCAGTCAAAATTGGGCGGTATGGGTGCCTTATATTTTAAGTCGATATGATGCGGATTCGATTCGTTACTTTTTAACAATGAATGCTCCAGAAAACCGTGATACGGATTTCTCTTGGCGGGAATTTATTTATAGCCATAATGGAGAGCTGCTTGGTGCATATGGCAATTTTGTTAATCGTACGTTGAAGTTTATTGAAAAATCCTTTGAAGGGCAGGTGCCACAAGCTGAGGTAGATGGCAACGTTCGAAAGCAAACAATTCAATTGTTTAATGAGGTGAGCAACCTTATTGAGGCGGGGCATTTCAAACTAGCATTAGAGGCTATTTTCGAATATATTCGTGCAGCCAATCGCTATTTTGACGAACAGCAACCTTGGCTTCAGGTGAAGGACAATGTAGAAGCAGGAAATCAAACACTTGCAACATGTGTCTATATTATTGCGAATCTCGGTCAGCTATTACATCCCTTTTTACCATTTTCGGCTGAAAAGGTAAGAAAAATGTTAGGTATACGTGAGCTAATGTGGTACGAGCAGGTAGAGCTTCCAGCATTCATTAGCGAGGTGACACCACTGTTTGAACGTCTTGATGTTGAGCTGATAGAAGAAGAATTTCAAAAGCTTGTGAAGGACAGTCAATAAAAAATACAAAAGCAGTACGACAGAAAGTTTGTCATACTGCTTTTGACAATTAGTTCATCACGGGTGTTAATTTAGCTACAACAACACTGTTAATAGCATTGATGTATGCCAGTGCACTTGCTTTTAATATATCTGTATCTGCGGCTTTGGCAATATATTTTTCACCCTCGTGCTCGATTGTGATTTTTACTTTACCAAGTGCCTCTTTCCCACGAGATACACTGTTGATATTATATTCTACAAGCTTTACATCAATATTTGTAATTTCTGCAATGGCTGAATATAAGGCATCAATTGGACCTGAGCCTACTGCGCTCGCTTTAAATACTTCGCTACCTTTACGAATCTTCACACTTGCTGAAGGGAAGTTTGCATTGCTGACGACTTGTAAATCGTCAAAGTCGAAGAACTGCTCGCTATAATGAGTGGCATTCGCATTGTTTGCGTCATGCTTTTCATAGTAGCTTTCAACAATTACATATAAATCGTGATCATAGACTTCTTTTTTCGCATCAGCAAGCTTCAAGAAGCCTTCGAAGATTCCTTCAAATTCATCCGTGGAAAGATTTGAGAAACCAAGCTTTTCAAGTGCATTTTTCACCGCATGACGCCCAGAGCGAGCTGTAAGGACTAATTCCATATCATCAAGGCCTACATCTTCTGGATGGACAATTTCGTAAGCATCACGGGATTTTAGCAAACCGTCTTGGTGAATACCAGATGAATGAGCAAAAGCATTGTCCCCAGTAATCGCTTTGTTCACTTGGACGTCTAAGCCCATAAAGCTTGAAACAAGACGAGATGTATTCATAATTTCTTTTGTGTTAATACGTGTTTCAGCATTGTAAACAGCGCTGCGTGTTTTTAGTGCCATAACAACTTCTTCTAATGCAGCATTACCAGCACGTTCACCGATACCGTTAATTGTACATTCTACTTTATCTGCACCATTTTTAATGGCAGCAAGTGTATTAGCTGTTGCCATCCCAAGATCATTATGACAATGTACACTTAGTAAAACGCTATCGTCTAAGTTTTTCATACGATCATTTAACTTATAAATCATTGCACCAAATTCTTCGGGCTCTGCAAAGCCAACTGTATCTGGTACATTAATCATCGTTGCACCGGCCTTCATTACAGCCTCGATTGTTTTCCAAAGATACTCGAAATCTGAGCGAGAAGCGTCTTCTGTTGAATATTGAACTTGTGGTAAAAGAGTTTTTGCATATTTGACAGCATCTACACCAATTTGTAGTATTTGATCCTTGGATTTACTAAACTTTTTCTCTACGTGAATATCTGAAGTTCCAAGCACCATATGAATCATAGGGTTTTCAGCATATTTGACAGCATTATAAACAGCATCAATATCTGCCTGTACAGCACGTGCTAAGGCCGTTATCATAATGTCATTTGTATTTCCTACCTTTTGTGCAACAGCTTTTACTGCATCAAAATCACCTTGTGATGAAGCAGGGAAACCAGCCTCGATAATATCGACGCCTAATTTTTTGAGCTGCTGTGCAATCTCTACTTTCTCATATAAATTCAATTTTGCACCTGGCACTTGCTCGCCATCACGTAAAGTTGTATCAAACACCCAAATTTTTCTTCCCATTTTCAAACACTCCTTTTGTTATTGTCTTTTTCAAAAAGCTACATTTAGGCCAAAAATCGTTTAAATCAAAATAAAAAAACCCGTCTCTATTTAAAAATAGAGACGAGTTTATGCTCGCGGTACCACTCTAATTGACCTTCTCTTTACAGAAAAAGTCCCCTTATCGACAGCTATCACTGTCTATCCCAATAACGGAGGAAACCGACATCCCTTACTTAAGTTCAGGGAGTAGCTCATGGACGAGTTCAAAATGTGTGTCTACCGATTTTCACCAACCATCGGCTCTCTACAAGTACACAGGCACTTCTACTATTTCCAATCTTGGCCTACAATGTGTTGTTGAAAGCAATCATACTTGGATATTGTGAATCTGTCAATAATATTCTAAAAATTAATTTTTTTCTGTCTAATCGTTTTCGAAATATCCCTATTTTAGAATAAAGCGAAATGGTTTATTTCCATTATGAACGGCCATTTACGTGAGTTAATAAAAATTCTAATATATGCTATAGAAATATAGGGATAAAGTACAAAAGGGGGATACATTAATGGATTTACAGAACACATTAAAATTTTTGCATGTAGCAGAAGGCTTAAAGCGCGAGCTGCGTCATAGCTGGCTTTCAGATGGGAGACAGGAAAGTGTAGCCGAGCATACATGGCGGGTAGCATTAATGGCAATGGCTATTGAGGAACACTTACCGCAAAAAGTGAATAGCGAACGTTTATTAAAAATGATTATTATTCATGATTTAGTGGAGGTGTATGCAACCGATATTCCCGCCTTTGATACGATGAATGATATAAGGGCAAAGGAACAAAAGAGAGAAAATGAAATCAAAGCAATCGAAAAAATTAGAAGTTTGCTAGGCAATGATACAGGTCAGCAATTTTATGATTTGTGGTTTGAATTTGAGCATAAGAAAACGTATGAAGCAAAAGTAGCAAATGCTTTAGATAAACTTGAAGCGCAAATTCAGCACAATGAAGCTGCTATCGAAACGTGGTTACCGATTGAGCGTGAAATGGTATTTTTACTACGTAGACATACAGAATTTGATGATGTGTTAGACGAGTTAAAAGATATCATTGAGGCAGAAGGAGTAGAAAAAATTCAGGCAGATAATAAATGATAAGAATCTGCTAGTTTTCTATGGGAAGTAGATATTTCAACTTACCAATGTAGAAAACGGGCAGATTCTTTTGGTATTTTATTCTATTTTAAAGCGTGAAACTTGAGTTTGTAATTCCTCAGCCATATTTGAAAGTGTAGCGGCAGAGGCAGCAACCTCTTCAATTGTGGCTAACTGTTCTTCAGAGGCAGAGGCTACATTTTGTAAGTTAGAAGAAGACATCTGTGCAATTGTTGCTATTTCGTCGAAGGATGTATAAATCTGCTCCGCACTTGAAGACATTTCTTCTGAAACGGTCGTTGCTTCTTGAATTTGCTTGGAAACCTGTTCAATCAATTCAACAATTTTTGAAAAGCCCTCCTCAGCTACCTTTACAACTTGTATGCCGGTTTGAACCTCTTGTGTACCAGTATCCATAACAGACACCGCACGATTTGTATCATGCTGAATTTCGGAAATGAGGCTAGCAATTTGTTCAGCAGATTGCTTAGATTGCTCTGCTAATTTTTTTACTTCATCCGCAACAACAGCAAATCCGCGACCATGATCTCCTGCACGAGCTGCCTCAATTGCAGCATTTAATGCCAGTAAATTTGTTTGCTCTGCAATATCTGTAATAAGATCAATAATATTACCTATTTCTACAGAGTGGTTCCCTAAGTTTTTGACAACGCCCGCAGATTCTAAAACGGCTGTTTGAATTGTATCCATTTGTGTAATAACACGGAGTAACGAATCATTACCTTTGTTAGCCTCAGCATTCGTTTTCATTGCAAGCTCAGAAACAGCAGCTGTAGTCGTTGCCAATTGCTGAATGCCTCTTGTCATATTTTTCATAGCTTCAGAGCTTTCAGTAGCATTTTTACCTTGAGCTTCAGAGCCACTTGCTACCTCCTGTATCGAGGAAGTAATCTGCTCTGTTGCTTGGATTGTTTGATCTGCACTTGCTGTTAATTCAGCAGCAGAGCCACTTACCTGTACAGTATTGTGACGAACATTTGTAATGAGTTCCTTTAAATTTAGAGCCATTTGATTGAAGGCAAGTGCTAAATCACCAACCTCATCACGATTCTTTATACGAATTTGCTCTGCCGTTAAATCACCCTCGGCAATTTTTTGTGCTGCTCTAGCCATCCCTTTAATAGGTCGAGAAATAAGACTACCCATGGTAATAGCAATTATCAGACTAATGACAACAGCAAACACCCCAAGTATAATCATTTGAAATTTAATCGATTGAATTTCTTTAGTTGTCGCAGCGATTTTACCATCTATATACTCACTTTGATAATTGGCAAGGTTTTCTACGCGTGCATCGAATTGCTTAATAATCAGTCGTCCCTGTGTACTATCAAGCTTTTCGTATTGTTCTGTTTCTCCAGCAGCCTTTAAGGAAAACATGCGATCTGCGAATTGCTGGACATTTTGCTCACTTTTATTGATAGCCTCTAATAATTCAATAGATTCATTAGTATAGAAAGATGCCATTAACTCTTCTGATTTCTTTTTGAATTCTTCCCGTGATTCATTGTTGCCTTGAAGATTTTGTTTATCTCCAAGTAATAAATACCCTCTTAGGCTTACAATTTCTTGCTTCGCAATCGCTCGAAGCTCCTGAATACTGATAGATCTAGTAGTTTGTTCTTCAAGTAACACACGATATGTTTGATTAACGGAATTAAGCTGTTTAATGTTTAACCCGATTGTGCCAACTAAAACCAAAATAACAATAAAAAAACCGAGTATTAATTTCTTGTAGATAGTAAATCGCATAGTTGAAGTTTCCTTTCTCAGTAATTTAGTATAAATGTTACAAAAAAATGAAATATGTATATATACCATTTATATCAGATTATATGAATTTTACAAAGTATTAAGAGTATTTTCACGTTAATTAATAAAACTAATAAGGAAGTAATTTGTAGAGAAAATGATAAAAAATATAGAAATAATACGTACTTAACTTGTATCAAAAGCGGATAGTTAATGATAGAACATAAACAAATACGACAATCCTCATAAATTTGAAACTTAATGTGCTGTAGTGACGTAGAATCAATAAAGAATCGACTAGGGATGTGAGAAGGTGTATAGACCAATTTTGAAATTGCCAAAAACAAAGTTTGAAAAGCTATGGGACTCTATTGGTTGTGGAATATTTGTACTGTCCATCCTTTATATTTTTATCATGTGGGGTGAAATACCTGAAGAGATTCCAGGCCATTTTAATGGTGCAGGAGAAGTGGATCGTTGGGGCTCAAAAATAGAACTGTTTATTCTTCCGTTTATTGGAATATTCCTCTGGATATTATTGAGTCTGCTTGAAAGGGCTCCGCATATGCACAATTACCCAGCACGTTTAAACGAAAATAATGTTGAGGCATTTTATTTAAATAGCCGTAAGACTTTAAATGAAATAAAAAACATTTGTTTAATTATCTTTGCTGCAATATCATTTCAGATGGTTCGAATTGCTATTGGGGAGATAGAAACTCTTGGCTGGTGGTTCCTTCCGATTGTGTTATTGGGAACAGCTATACCGATAATTAAGAGCATAGTAGCGACTTTTAAAATAAAATAGTATATGCACTCAAACGCTTGTGGAATAATCCGAGCGTTTTTTTGTATGCAAATTATAAGAGATAAAAAATGGCGTGGAAAGTTAGAGGTGCACCATATAATCGTACTATTTCTTTTGTCATTTCTAGTAATAAAATGGTATCGTATTTACAAAATATATTTCATTTTAAATTTATCCACAAAGGGTAATAAAGAAGTGCGACTCGAAATGATATCTTTTATGGGATTTTTCAAATTTGCATTGATTGAGCGAGACGTTTGTGTACAAAATAACTATATTAGAAAGGAGGCTGAGCATGACGCACACATATATCGAGCAAGTGGATGAAAAATGGCGTGAAAGCTTTGCAAAGCTAGCAGATGTGGTGGAAACAAATTTACCTGAAGGCTTTGAACGCACAATGAATTATGACATGATTAGCTATGTTGTCCCATTATCAACGTATCCTAAGGGTTATCATGTTACACCAAATACACCACTTCCTTTCATTAGCCTTGCCGCACAAAAACGTCATTTAGCTGTTTATCATATGGGTCTTTATACAGATAAGGTGTTATTGTCTTGGTTTCAAGAAGAGTATGCAAGGCGTGTAT
The DNA here is from genome assembly GCF_050272555.1 of Lysinibacillus sp. NPDC047702. Lineage (NCBI taxonomy): Bacteria > Bacillati > Bacillota > Bacilli > Caryophanales > Bacillaceae > Lysinibacillus > Lysinibacillus sp. NPDC047702. The sequence goes on from NZ_JBNNMG010000001.1 coordinate 142,190, forward strand.
CAACAAAACTCAATATGGGAAAGAGCTGTATTCGTTTTACAAATACAAAAAATATTCCGTACGATTTAATTGGAGAACTGGTTGCGAAAATGACACCGATGCAATGGATTACAAAATATGAAGGAGAGTTGACAAAATGAAAAGTGCCACTACCTTTTTAATGTTTCAGGGACAAGCAAATGAAGCTATTCATCAATATCAACAATGGTTTTCGGATTTAGAAATCAAGAGCTTAACATATATGGAAAACTCGTAGCAAATAGCAATGGCTATACTCGATTTGAAAAGTCTGAAAATTATGGTCAATGATAGTGTTATACAGCATAATTTTACTTTTACACCATCCGTCTCTATTTTTCTAGAGTGTGAATCTGTGGAAGAAATCAATCATCTCGCGGCTCAAATGCTAGAGGGTGGAAAGGCGTTAATGCCTCTTGATAATTATGGCTTTTCTAAGCGATTTACATGGATTGAGGATCGTTTTGGAGTATCTTGGCAGCTTACGTATAATTGATTTTAAAGGAGAGTATATATGAATAAGTGGATGCAGCGAGCTGTAGAACTTGCTCTAGTGAACATAGAACAAGGTGGACAACCGTTTGGGGCCATATTAGTAAAGGATGAAGAAATTATAGGCGAAGGCGTCAATGAGTTACATCTTCGCCCAGATAGTACTGGTCATGCGGAGCTTTTAGCTGTTCGACGTGCACAGGAAAAGTTACAATCAATGGATTTAACAGGGACTGTTATGTATGCTAGCGGGGCTCCTTGTCCAATGTGTTTTGGCGCGATGGCAATGGCGGGAGTAGATAGGGCATATTTCGCAAATTCTTTAGAGGATGCTATTTCGGTTGGCTTAAGTCGATCTAGTGAGGTATATGTAGATTTATTAAAATTAGAAAATGAACGTTCGTTTCAAATGATTCATATGCCAGTAAAGGATGATGAAAAAAATCCGATGCATATCTGGCATAAATACAACGGTGAATGAACTAAAAGGAGAAAGAGAATGGCAGTAACTTTAGTGAGACATGATATTAAATATGCTGAAGCAATGCATGCATTGTCTTCCATGCCACAGGTGAGAGATGCACTAGGGTTACCTGCTGGTAAAGTAGAAGACACAATAAACTTTATTAAACGAGAATGTGTGGATGAAGAGGATGGAAAGACTGTTCCTCGGGTTGTCCTAAATGAAGAAGGACAGTTCATTGGTGTGACAGCATTAATGTTTATCGATCACACTAAAAAAAGCTGTCACATTGGTTCGTGGCTTGGCTATGAATTTTGGGGAAAGGGCTATAATATAGAGGCGAAAACGGCCATTTTAGATATTGCATTTTTTGAGTTAGGGCTTGAACGGGTTTTTGCAGGAGCTAGACAGGTCAATATTCGTTCTCAAAAGGCACAGGAAAAATTGCCATTTATCCGATTAGACGTAGAAAATGAATTTCCAGAGGAGCATGCATGGTTAGAGGTAAAAGAAAAGCAACCATGTGTTTTAAATGTTTTTGAACGTGCAGATTTTGTCCGTTATTGTACAGCCTTAGTAGAGGTGGAAGGCTCACGAGAGAGCTATTTACCACAACTATTATTAGCGGATGAAAGTGAAGAAGCTGTAAGGAAATATGTAAATGACGGTGACTTGTATGAAATTAGATGTGGTGAGCAATTAGCCGGCGTAGCATTACTTCTTGCACAGTCTGACAAGGCAGTGGAGTTGAAAAATATTGCGATTGTACCAAATTATCAGGGGAAGGGGCTTGGCAAGGAAGCATTGCGACAAATAACTAGCATTTGTCACTCTAAAGGATATCAAACAATTTTAGTTGGTACTGCCAATTCAAGTATAGATAATATTGCATTCTATCAAAAGGCAGGCTTTCGTATGGAAGCAATCGAAAAGGACTTTTTTAGTTCTTATTCAGAGCCTATCTATGAAAATGGCATACGTGCATTAGACATGATTTTCTTTTCAAAAAAATTATAGATTATAAAGAAATACCCGTCCAACTTATGTTGAGCGGGTATTTTATTTGCCAAGCAACAGTGCCATCAACTTTTCTTTCGAATGTAAAAAATCATCAAGAGTATAGCGATCTAAAACGGCTAAATAGGCTTGTAATGCTTCATTTAAGACACCTTTTAGCTGACATTCTGGTGCAATCTTACATAGATTATTTTCTTTATCAAAGCATTCCACTAGATGAAAATCCTCTTCTGTTTGACGCACTATTGCACCAATTGTGATAGTTTTAGGATCAATTGCTAGTCGTATACCTCCACCTCGCCCACGAATTGTTTCAATGTAGCCAAGTAATCCGAGCTGATGGGTAACTTTCATTAAATGGTTTTTTGATATATTATAAGCATCCGAAATTTCTTGAATGGTTGATAATTCACCGTCTTCCTTCGCACCTAGGTAAATAAGTGTTCGAAGAGAGTAATCTGTGTATAAAGTTAGACGCATAAGAACACCCTACTTTCTGTAGTTCACAATAATTATAGCATTTTTACTTTGAAGTATAATAAATTCAATACTTTTTTTAAGATGTATTTAAAATACATTAATTATGTCCATTTTGTTAAAGATGTATTTTAGATATTGCTTTTGAAGAATGAAAGCGATATATTGTAATCACGAAAGGATGGTATGCGATATGTTAAAACAAGAAACAGTACAAATTATTAAAGCGACGGTTCCTGTATTAGAAGTTCATGGTGTTGAAATTACAAAGACGTTTTACAAAAATATGTTTCAAGCTCATCCGGAATTATTAAATATCTTTAATCACACAAACCAAGAAAAAGGTCGTCAACAAACAGCGTTAGCAAACACAGTTTATGCTGCTGCTGTTCATATTGAGAATTTAGGGGCAATTTTGCCAGCAGTGATGTTAATCGCACATAAGCATCGTAGTTTAGGTATTTTACCTGAGCATTATCCCATTGTTGGCGAATATTTATTAAAAGCCATTAAAGAAGTGCTTGGTGATGCGGCAACAGATGACATTATTAATGCATGGGCTGAGGCTTATGGTGTAATCGCAGATGTTTTCATTCAAGTAGAAGAAGAGTTATACCAAAAAGCTGAAGGTAATGGTGGTTGGCGTTTATTTAAACCATTAAAAGTAGCGAAAAAAGTAGTAGAAAGTGATCTTGTTACTTCTGTTTACTTTGAAAATGAAGATGGCTCACCACTACCAGTTTATGAACCAGGTCAATACATTAGCATTCGTGTGACAGTACCAGGTGAAGAGTATTTAATGAATCGTCAATACACGCTTTCACAGGCGAGCGCAGAAGATGGTTATCGCATTTCGGTGAAGCGTGAAAGTGATCAAACGCCAAATGGTAAAGTTTCGAACTTTATTCACGATAACTTACAAGTTGGGGATTTAGTGGATGTAAGTGTTCCAGCTGGGTTATTTGTTTTAGAAGAAACTACGGCTCCAATTACATTTGTCAGCGGTGGTATCGGTGTAACGCCATTAAACAGTATGTTGCAATCACTGAAAAATGATGCTGCAAATGAAGTAAACTTTATCCAATGTGCACGTAATGAAAAAGTTGTAGCATTTAGCGATGATATTCAAGGGAAAGTGGATGCACTTCCTAATGCGACTTATACAGCGTTATACTCTGACGAAGATAAGCAAATCACAAAAGAAATATTAGCGGAAAAAGTAGCAGATAACACAGATGTTTATGTATGTGGACCTGTTGGCTTTATGGAAGCTGTTATTAAACATTTACAAGAAATTGGCGTGAAAGATGAAAAGATTCACTATGAATTCTTTGGTCCAGCCATGCAATTAGCAAAATAAAAATACCGGAAATCCCTGCTATGAGTAACGGCTCATAGCGGGGATTTTTCTGTAGCTGAGATGGATAGGAACCATTAAGTGGCGGATAGAATTCTAAAACTGATGGATTGAAATCCTGAAATGACGGATAGAACCTTGAGGGAATATAGAAAAAACTTTTGTGTTGACAATATACCTTGTGGGGTATAATATGAATCTCGTAAGCAGGTTCTGTCAATCAAATGAAAAGGGGGTATGAACGGAGTGGCATATGGTCCAAAAACAGCAAATCGTGTGAAGCGAATCGAGGGTCAGTTACGTGGTGTATTGCGCATGATGGAGGAAGAACAACACTGTAAAGATGTGATTACACAGCTATCTGCCGTACGTTCTGCGGTTGATCGAACAATTGGCGTTATTGTTAGTGAAAATTTATTAGACTGTGTAACGACTGCTGAAGGAGATGCTGGAAAGATGAATATGGCTATCCAAGAGGCAATGGATTTAGTGGTGAAAAGTAGATAAAGCCCCTGGCGAATGTCATAGATTTTGAAGATGAACTTTTCGAGCGAGCTCGAAAAAAATCCGGACACAATTACGCTGGGGCGTAATTAATATACCCTTTATAGTATAAAAGGAGGCAGTTAGATTTGGAGACTTGGTTTATTATTGCAATTGTTATTGCATTTTTAGTCTGGAGAATGATGCCTGTAAAAGGCGTGCAATCAATCTCAGCGACACAACTAAAAAATATTCTACATGATAAAGATAAAGTTTTTATCGATGTACGAACACCGGCTGAATATAAGGGGCGTAATATCCCTCAGTTTAAAAATATTCCGCTAGGTTCTAGTTTTAATCAATTGCCAAAGGGTAAAGAAATAGTTGTCATTTGTCAAAGTGGCATGCGCAGTAGTCAGGCGTGTAAGCAATTAAAAAAACAAGGCTTTGAACGCGTTACAAATGTCCGTGGTGGCATGAGTGCCTATTAGGAGGAGACGAAGCATGAAGGAGATTCCAGCAAAAGAAGTGCAACTGGTATTAGAGCAAGGTCAGCCAATCCATTTAATTGATGTACGTGAAGTAGATGAGGTGGAGGCTGGACATATTCCAGGTATTATTCATATCCCACTTGGTTTACTTGAATTTCGAATGCATGAGCTAAATAAACATGAATCGTATGTTGTGATTTGTCGCTCAGGTGGTCGTAGTGGGCAAGCTGCTCAATTTTTAGAAAGCTATGGCTTTGATGTTGCGAATATGGTTGGTGGTATGCTTGCTTGGAATGGTGAAGTGAAGTAAAAAAAGTGTTATATTTTTTTGAATAAAATAATACCCTTATAGGTATAAGGAGGAGAATTATGAGTATTAAGGTGGATTTTCAGCTAGATGCTAAAGGACTTTCTTGTCCAATGCCGATTGTAAGGGCGAAAAAGGCAATGGCTGATCTAGTGGAAGGGCAAATATTAGAAATATCGGCAACAGATAAGGGGTCAAAGGCTGATATTGCCGCTTGGGCTGAAACTGTGGGGCACCAATATATTGGGACTACGGAAGAAGAAAATGTGCTTAAGCATTATATTCGTAAATGCTCAAATGAAGTCATGGAGGAAAAAACATTTCCGCAGACAATTGATATAGAGCAAATTATAGGTAAAGAAGGATTAATTCTTGATGTGCGTGAAGAAGCAGAATTTGCCTTTGGACATATTGAAGGGGCTAAATCTATACCGATGGGTGAGCTAGAGTCACGTCTTTCCGAGCTTGATCAAGATCAGGAGATTTATGTTATTTGCCGCACAGGGAAGCGCAGTGATTTTGCTGCACAAAAACTTGCCGCACATGGATTCTCAAAGGTATTTAACGTCTTGCCGGGTATGACTTCTTGGAAAGGCGATTTAATAAAAACAATTTAGGAGGAATTTATGATGTCAAACAAAGTAGCAATTATTGCGAGTAATGGTGGGCTTTTCGATGCTTATAAGGTGTTCAATATCGCAACAGCAGCAGCAGCTTCGGAGAAAGAGGTAGCCATCTTCTTCACATTTGAAGGGTTAAATTTTATTCATAAGCAAGGTATGCATGCATTACCGATGCCTGCTGGAGCGGAACATTTTGCACAGGGCTTTGCCAATGCTAATGTGCCAGCCATCCCACAATTAGTGGAAATGGCGCAGGAACTAGGTGTGAAATTTATCGCATGTCAAATGACAATGGATGTAATGGGTTTAACAACTGATGATTTTATTGATGGTATTGAAGTTGGTGGAGCTGTTACATTCTTAGAGTTTGCGAAGGACGCTGCACCGTCATTGTCATTCTAATTGTCTGCAAAAAACAAAGAAAAAGCGGAGAGGGATATCCTTTCCGCTAAAAAATTCAATAAAATAATACCTTAGGGGGTAAAAGGAATGTCAGTTCTAAAATGGAACGCAGCACAAGTGGCTAAAAAAGTAATTGATAACGAAGAGTTATTTATTTTAGATGTACGTAATGTAGATGCATTTGAAGACTGGAAAATTGACGGTCATAGATTTGAGTATCTGAATATCCCATATTTTGAACTGTTAGATGGTATTGAGGATATTTTGCCAAAGATCCCGACTAATAAGGATATTTTAGTCGTTTGTGCCAAAGAGGGGTCATCGGTGATGGTCGCAGAAATGCTATCGGAAGCGGGTCGTGATGTTGCTTATTTAGATGGGGGAATGAAAACGTGGAGTGAATATTTAGAACCCATTAAAGTAGGTGATTTAACAGGTGGAGGAGAGCTTTACCAGTTTGTGCGTTTAGGGAAGGGCTGCCTTTCTTATATGGTGATCTCTGAGGGAGAGGCTGCTATTATTGATGCCGTTCGATTTACTGATGTATTTATAAATTTTGCGAAAGAGAAAAACGTGACAATCAAATATGTTTTGGATACACATTTACATGCTGACCATATTTCAGGTGGGCGTCATATCGCGGCAGCTACAGGTGCTGTGTATTATTTACCACCAAAAGATGCAGAGGAGGTTGTCTTTGACTATACACCTTTAGTCGATGGCACGACTGTTCAAATTGGTGCATCTAACATAGATGTAGGAGCCATTTATTCGCCAGGACATACAATTGGCTCAACATCTTTTGTAGTGGACAGCAAGTATTTATTAACGGGTGATATTTTATTTATCGATTCAATTGGTCGTCCCGATTTAGCTGGGCTCGCTGCTGATTGGGTAGGAGATTTACGTAATACACTTTACAAGCGCTATCGTGAACTTTCTGATGATCTCGTAGTCTTACCAGCACATTTTATGATTATTGATGAGTTAAATGAAGATGGGACAGTTGCTAAACGTCTAGGGCAGTTATTCGTAGAAAATCATGGATTAAATATTGAGGATGAAGCAGAATTCCGAAGTATTGTCACAGAGCAATTGCCGCCGCAGCCTAATGCCTATCAAGAAATCCGTCAGGTAAACATGGGGAAAATCACACCGGAGCTAGACGAGCAAACTGAGATGGAGATAGGACCTAATCGCTGCGCAGTTCGATAAGGCCATCGTTCAACCATGGTGAAATGCAATGAGTATGCATGTATGTTTGTGGCATGTAAATATCGTGAAGTGAAGGCGCTCATTCTTCGTACAGTCATGAAAAAACAAGGACAATCGGTAAAATCGCTTACAACCTTTGCCGATCTGAAGGAGAAAAATATGAAATCAAATTTACAACTAGATGCAAAGGGCTTATCCTGCCCTATGCCAATCGTGAAGACAAAAAAGGCTATGGATACTTTAGCTTCAGGTGAAATTTTAGAGGTTCAAGTAACAGATAAAGGGGCTCTTGCAGATATTCCTGCTTGGGCTAAAGCTGGTGGTCATACGATACTAGGTCAATCTGAAGAAGCTGGTATCATGACATTTTTAATTCAGAAAGTTTAAGGTTTGTGAGGGCTGTCTATCTAGAAGAATAGAGCAGCCCTTCTGTTATCAGGTGGAATATAATTTGTTTAACGTAGTAAACATTCTGTGTGGAAGTGGAAAACTTGCAGTTGAAATATTGGCTTTATCTTTAGTGGATTTGACAGAAAGAAGGAAAATAAATGGATATTACATGGATCATAACAATATTTTTGATTGGTTTTATCGGTTCATATATATCAGGGATGCTAGGTATTGGCGGTTCAATTATTAAATATCCAATGTTACTATATATTCCGCCTTTGTTTGGATTCGCAGCATTTTCAGCACATGAGGTATCGGGAATAAGTGCAGTACAAGTGTTTTTTGCCTCTATAGCTGGAGTATGGGCTTATCGTAAAGGAGGTTTTTTGAATAAATCCCTTATTATTAATATGGGTGGTGCTATATTAGTTGGTAGTTTCGTCGGCAGCTTCGGCTCCAAATTTTTGTCAGAGGCAGGCGTTAACATTGTTTATGGCATATTGGCATTGATTGCCGCAGTGATGATGTTTATTCCTAAGAAGCAGATTGATGACAAACCATTGCACGAGGTGACATTTAATAAACTAGTAGCTGCCATATTAGCATTTATTGTTGGTATTGGCTCTGGAATTGTTGGAGCAGCTGGTGGCTTTTTATTAGTCCCTATTATGCTGGTGATACTAGGTATACCAACCCGTATGACGATTGCCTCTAGCCTTGCCATTACCTTTATATCCTCAATCGGTGGAACAATTGGAAAGCTGATGACAGGGCAGGTTGATTATTATCCTGCAATCATTATGATTGTGGCAAGTCTTATAGCAGCTCCTCTTGGTGCACGAGCAGGAAAAAAATTAAATACAAAAGTTTTACAAGCTATTTTAGCAGTGCTAATTTTAGCAACTGCCATTAAAATTTGGATAGATATTTTATCTTGATTCAGCAAATGTTTTTTTGTATCGAAAGCATATCGACAGATACAGAAGACTCCCACCTCTATAGGAATGCAATTTTCTTCCTATTCAGTGGGTGTACAAACGCCCGCTGAATCAAGATAAAGCCCCTGGCGGATGTCACGGATTTTAAAGAGGAGCTTTTCGAGCGAGCTCGAAAAAAATCCGGACGCAATTACGCTAGGGCGTAATTGATAGGGAGGGCTGTAGAAAATGAAAATTGAAATTTTCTCAGATTTTACTTGTCCGTTCTGTTATATCGGTAAACGTGAATTGGAACGTGCCATCGATTCGGCTGGATATACTGGGCAAGTAGAGATTGAGTATAAAGCATTTCAAATAGCGCCAGATACACCTAGGGAGAATGCACCTATGTTATATGAGGGAATGGTAGCGAAATTTGACTCAACGCTAGAAGAAGTAAAGAAAATGACAATGAACATAGCCATGCGAGCAACGGAGGTGGGGCTTCACTACAACTTCGAAGAAATGAAAACAGCTCATACTGAAACAGCACATCGATTAGCAAAGTGGGTAAGACAGTTCGGTAAAGACTCGGAGTATACAGAAGCACTGATGAGAGGATACTTTTTAGAGGGTGAAGATGTAAACGATTCTAATTTTCTATTAACAGTTATTGAAGCGCTTGACTTAGATGTCAATCTTGCAAAGGAAGTTATAGAGTCCAATGATTTTAGTGAAGCTTTAGATAAAGATCGCTATGATGCAAAGCAGCTTGGTGTACAAAGTGTGCCATTCTTTGTTTTTGAAAATCGTTACGGTATTAAAGGGGCAGAGCCGAATGAGGTTTTCGTCCGAACGTTGCATCAAGCAGCAGAGATAGCAGGTATTCAACCTGTTTTAAAGATGACAGGTGATGGAGAAGCTTCCTGTGCTGCTGGTGAGTGTAAAATATAACAATGGATAAGGTGCCGAGTACTATTTGTACTTGGCATTTTTATTTCAGAAAGATCCATATACTACAAGAGGTATTAAGTCGTGTTTATTGTGTTATAGAACAATATTCATTTCATAATTTATCCATTTTTATCATCTGAATGGTTCTATTTTAGCCAGGTGTGAGAAAAATCACATCTAGAAATACATTATTCTGCTAAAATATAGGTGATTATACAAAGGGGGGTATTATAGATGAAACCTATCGTAGCAGGAGTAGCAGGAACAGTGCTGTTAGCAGGCACGCTCTTTATAGGAGCAGCCATTAGTGACAAAATTTTAGGTGGTGCTAATGGAGAAACTGAAGAAGCAGCAACACAATCAAAAATACCAACATCAGCAGCTGCGCAGTCAGTTGTCTATGCACCGCCAAGTATTGAGGAAGTACCAGAGGGACCTATGAAGGAAGCCATCTTGTACGGCTATGAGCTAGTTAATAATACACATGTTGCTGCAGAAGAATATGTTGGAAACCAATTGTCCTGTACAAGCTGTCATGCAGGAGCGGGGTATGATGAGCAAGCATCGTCATTAGTTGGCGTTATGGCAAATTATCCGCAATATATTGCCCGTTCTGGTGATATTGTGACAATAGAAGAGCGTATTAATGGTTGTATGGTTCGTAGTATGAATGGTAAAAAATTTGACATGAATAGCAAGGAATTAGAGGCAATGGTATCTTATTTCGCTTATATCTCAGAAGGGGTTCCGATTGGAGCTGAACGTGAATGGGCAGGCACAAGTAATATGAAAAATGTTCCAATACCAGATGTCGCAAATGGTGAAACATTATATGGACAATCTTGTATAGCCTGTCATGCAGCGGATGGCGCTGGTACTGGTGCTAATACAGGACCTGCATTATGGGGTGAAAATTCATTTAATGATGGGGCAGGTATTGCACGTATGTCAAAAATGGCTGGTTACATAAAAAATAATATGCCAGTTGGAGCAATTGGATCATTGACTGATCAAGACGCTGCTGATTTAGCTGCCTTTATTTTATCGCAGGACCGACCTGAGTGGGCGAATCATGATAAAGACTGGCCTAAGGGTGGACGTCCAAATGATATTATGGTTAAAGAAAAACGTGACCAAGTAAAAAACGGCACAATAGATTGGGAGCAAGTGCTTTCCACTAATTAAAAATAGGGGATGCTGCAATTTGGCGGCATCCCTTTTAGCTTAATTAAAGTTGTAGGCTGTCACAATTTTTTCTCTGTTTGTAGTGACATCTGTAAAGTATTCATATAGACAAATACCTAGGAAGGAGCCTGCTACATTAAAAACATTGGAGAATCCGTTATTCTGTAGGGTCATTACTGCATTGTAGCTTCGTTGTCCAGAACGACAATGAACGTAAACGGGAATATCTTGTGGAATCTCATTCAACCGGTTACGTATCTCACTTAACGGAATATTATGTGCATGGATGAGATGGCCAGCATCATATTCATTTTTTTCTCGCACATCTAAAAAATAGACATTATTTTCGACAAGATCTCTAACCTCATCAACTTTTATCTGCTTGTAGGTACCGTATAACTGATTTTGAGCGACTAGTGCAGCTAAATTGACAATATCCCGGGCAGTGCTAAACATTGGGGAATAAGTAAGTTCTAATTCCTTTAAGTCCTCTATTGTTCCACCCATTGTAATCATAGTTGCTATAACATCAATACGTTTCTCTGCACTACCTTTTCCAATCGCTTGTGCCCCAAGAATTCTTCCAGTAGGTTCTTCAAAAACAAGCTTGAAGTGGAGTGGATGACTATTTGGCATTAAACCGACTTTATCTGGTGCAATCAGATACACACTCTTAGCTTGAAAGCCTTGTGCTAGTGCAGTTTTTTCATTTAAGCCAGTAGAAGCACATGTAAGATCGAAAATTTGCACACTTGAGGAACCGATAACACCTTTATTTTGCTGAGGCATATTGAACATATGGTTTGCTGCTGCCCGTGCCTGTCGTAGTGCAGGACCAGCTAGTGCCAGACGTGTTTGTTTATGAGTCAATTGATGAAATACTTCTATGGCATCACCAACAGCATAAATAGATGGGTCAGATGTGACATAATTAGCATCTACCTTAATTCCGCCAAGTTCACCTATTGCCAGCCCAGCATCTTGCGCTAAAAATGTTTCAGGACGGACACCAATTGCTAAAACGACAGCTTGTGCCTTTACTTGTTTGCCAGAATTTAGTTCTACATAATCAGCGGCAACCTTGGCTAAACCATCATTGACAATGACATTAACTCCTCGATCCTTCATCTCTTTTTGTAAAATTTGAGCCATATCAAAATCAAAGGGCATCATAATTTGCTGACTAAATTCAACGAGCGAGACATTAAAGCCAGCAAGCTGCAAATTTTCTGCAACCTCTACGCCGATAAATCCACCGCCAATCACGGCGATATCTTGTATATCATCGCTCTGTATATAACGATTCAAACGGTCTATATCTGAGACATTGCGAACAGTAAAAACGTGAGAAGAATGAATGCCATCTAAGTTAGGGACGATTGGAATTGCTCCAGGGGATAACACTAACGTATCGTAGTTTTCCTCATATTCATTACCTGTGTGTAAATCCTTTACCGTAATTGTTTTTTCTAGTCGGTGAATACGTATCACTTCGTGAAGAACACGTGCTTCAATGTTATATTTCGTTTGAAAGGTCTGCGGTGACATTAAAATCAATTTGTCACTTTTTTCAACAATACCACTTAAGTGAAAGGGTAAAGAACAGTTGGAAAATGAAACATTTGGTCCTTTTTCAAACATAATAATTTCAGCGTGCTCATCAAGACGGCGAATTCGTGCTGCAGCAGAGGCTCCTCCTGCTACACCACCGACTACTAAAAATTTTTTACGCATTTACAGACACATCCTTTTCTTTTTATACGTATATGGGTATGTAGGTCTAAAATAAAGATTTATAACGATAAATTAGCGTTAAAAATTTAAGAAACGTTGCTATAAGTAAATTATATACCCTGCATGGTATTTCATCAATAGAAATATAAAATTCTTTAAATCGGAAGGTGAAGGGGAAAGAGAAACCTAGTAAAAGAAAATAAGTGCCTAAATTTGTTATACTAGCAGTATTAGGAAGTAGCATTGGGGGTGACACTGTTGATTTTTTTAAAGTTTTTAATCCAAATTATTGTTGTATCAGGGCTTATTTATTTTGTCAGCGGGCGCTTAATTGGTTCAAATATTAACTTTGTACGCAGATTTCTTTCAGTACTTATTAGTGTAACGCTAACGTCCTTTGTTTACTGGTACTCCTATTTGCGTCATACGGATTTTTTATCCGAAACGATGATGCAAACAGTAACAGAGGTTAGTACACTTATTTGGATAGGAAGCATGCTACTAATTTCTATGCTGCTTTATCTTGTCTTTGAGCTTTTTGACTCAAGCGGTATTACAGCTGGAGATCGGCGAAATGGTCAAAAAACCTTAGTGTTACGTCTTCGCAGCTATTGGCGGCAGCAAAAGCGTTTACGACAGGTGTTAAAAATCGCTGTAACGAATGGTGTTGTACAAACCATCAAATATGCGAGACAACGGGAAAATGAAAAGGAACTGGCTATAGCTTTAAGGGCTACATTGGAGCAATGTGGTGGGATATTCATTAAATTTGGTCAAGTCCTTTCTACGCGTAAGGAATTATTCTCTCCAATATTTATTGATGAGCTGGAAAGGCTACAGCATAATGTAAAGCCTCTGCGACCAGAGCAGGTGACTCAAATTTTAGAAAATTCACTTCCAAAGCCCGTAAATGAGGTGTTTGCAAGCTTTCAAATGGAACCAATCGCAGCAGCATCTATTGGACAGGTACATAAAGCACGATTGAAGAATTATGATGAAGTCGTGGTAAAGCTACTGCGTCCAGAGGTGAAGGGGATTATGCGAGATGATCTTGATATTTTAGAGGAATTTGCCAATTGGCTGACAAATAAGTCTACATGGGCTGAATCATTAGGATTTCGGGAATTAGCTGGCGGTTTTGCGGATGGATTACGTGAGGAAATTCATTTAGATATTGAGGTCCGAAATACATTACAGGTGACAAATGCTCTTTCTAAAAGTGATTACAAGGTAAGGATTCCTAAAATCTACATGGATTACTGTACTGAAAATATAATTGTTATGGAGTATGTGCGAGGAAAAAGTGTGGCGAGTGGAGCGGCAGAATTTAAACGTTTAAAAATTGATCGTAGGCAATTTGCACGTACCGTTTTATATTCCTTCTTTGAGCAGATGCTTTTTTCAGGTATCTTCCATGCAGATCCACATCCAGGAAATATTCATATCGATGAGACTGATGGTATTCCAATCCTGCTTGATTTTGGAGCAGTTGGTCGCCTAGGAGCAACTCAGCAAGAGGGCTTGAAGCTATTTTTAATGGGCATACAGTTAAATGATTCAAGTATTTTATACGACGGCTTAACACTGTTGGTTGAACATGCAGATCATGCTGAGCGTGCGAGAATGGAACAGGCAATCGACCAAATTTTGTTGAAAATTTCTTATGTAGATCGAATTCCAACTGAAGAATTAATACATGCATTGTTTACGGTTGTTCGTGATTTTGGACTTGCTTTTTATCCTGCAGTTGGTTTAGCGCTTCGTTCGCTAGTAACATTAGATGGAACATTAAGAGTAATCGATCCGAGTTTTGATATTTTCACTGAATCCAAAGATTTTTCTGCTTCTTATATGCGGGCATCATTCCTCAAGCCATTTAAAGAACCAATGGCCACAAAGGAGCGCTTACAAGAAGAGTTATCAATGCTTATCCCGACATTGCGCAAAATGCCAAGACGGGTTGATCAGCTTATTCAACGAGTAGAGAGTGGAAAAATTATTTTACACCATGATATTTTTTCAGATGAACACAATGCTCGCTTTGTAACCAATTTGTTTTCACGTTTTGTCTTGCTTCTCGTTGGCATCACCTTTGGAATCATTTCAGTAGCACTGTTAGCTATCTCACAATTTATTCATGATTCTTATGCTGTTTATCTGAATACAGCAGCATACTTAGGTTTATTTTTATGTGCAATTTTATTAGTACGACTTTCCATACAAGCATTACGGTCTATGAAGCAATAGGTAAGGGAAAAATCCCTTACCCTTTTTTGTGCAAGAAATATTACAGAAACATTACAAATTTCGAAATAGGTCAAATAGAGCAAAATTAAAAATGTGTAATTTGTAGAAAAAAATAGCGTTAAGTAGATTTTGTGGTCATTTTATCGAATGTTACAGAATTATTTCGAGTTTTACTAAAGTATTAAAAAGACGCGAAATAGTATAAAAGTTATGCTATTAATGCTAAACTTTAAAAGGCTAATGAAAATATAAGAATAAATTTACAAATATACATCGTTCGAGTGACTACATAGAACACGAAAAACGAAATTGATGAGATGAAGGGAAAGAAGTTAACGTGGGTAAGCGCAATAAATGGCGTAAGTCGATGGTACTAGCACTGGCACTAGCTGGCGGCTTATTATTTAATACAGTACAACCAACAGAAGTGCATGCAGAAGAAACTTCTCAACAAATGATCGAGAAAAAAGCTAAAATAGATGCAGAAATTAAAAAACTTCAAGAAGATTTAACAAAACTACAACAAGAGATCGATGAAAAAGTAAAAGTATTTAATCAGGTTCAGGCAGACATTAAAGAAATAGATGCAAGTATTGCTGAGACAGAAAAACGTATTGAGCAACGTTCAGCAATTTTAAGCGAGCGTATGGCTGCATACCAAGCACAGGATAACACAGTGGGTGTCTATTTAAGCGTTGTCCTTGAAGCAAAAAGCTTTGCTGATTTAATGGACCGTGTCGTAGCGGTTAAAACATTAATGGACGCTGACCAAGAACTAGTTGATCAACAGGAAGCAGATAAGGCCAGCCTAGAGCAACAAAAGGCAACATTAGATGAAAAACAAAAAGAGCTTCAAAAACAATTCCAAGAGCTTCAACAAAAGGAAAGCGAAATGGAAGTGAAAAAGGCTGAAAGCGAAGCTAAGTCACTTGCATTAAAAGCACAGATTGCAACAAAACAAGAGGAAGAACGGTTAGAAGCAGAACGTAAAGCAGCAGAGGAAGAAGCAGCTCGTTTACGTGCACTTCAAGCAGCTACTCCGGCTGTACAAGCTTCAAATAACGGAGGCAAAATTGTTTTCGGTTCAGGTTCAGGTACGGCATCTTCAGGTGATGCTATTTCAACTGCAAAGCAATTCCTAGGCCGTAGTTATGTTTGGGGTGGAAGTAACCCATCGACAGGATTTGACTGTTCAGGTCTTGTACAATGGTCTTACAAACAAGCTGGTGTATCTTTACCACGTACAGCATCACAACAATATCTAGCAACTCAACGTATTTCAGCAAGTGAAGCACGTGTAGGTGACCTTGTATTCTTCAGCTACGGCTCTGGTGTAGCGCATGTAGGTATCTACTTAGGAAACAACACTATGATTGATGCTCAAAATAAGGGTGTTGTTGTTGAATCACTTGATTGGTGGAATCAGTATTTAGTTGGCTTTGGTCGTATTCAATAAGCTCAATTAATATATAGACGATTGAATTAACAAAAAGGTCATCTTTGTTTATTACAAAGATGACCTTTTTTTGATACATTATTTCTTTCACATGATTAAATTTTAAAATTCAATTTGATAATACCTGTTTCTTTTAATGCAACGAAGAAAATAATAACGAAGGGTCCAGCAAGTAACCCTATAACACCAAATAATTGTAGACCGATAAACATAGCTATTAATGTTGGTAAAGTGGATAACCCAATATGGTCTCCCATTAATTTAGGCTCGACTACTCGTCGAATAATGAGTAAAATAGCTGCTAAGATGAATAATTTTACAGCGATAGATATATTTCCTATCAGCAGGTGATACAGTGCCCATGGTGCCAATATAATAATGGAACCAAGGAAAGGAATAATGTCAATGATCCATATAATGATAGTCATTGTCACAGCATATTTAGGCTGAATTAATAAAAGGCCAATTAGTGTGACGCCACCAATGATAAAACTAACAAATAAATGTGCCTTCATATAACCAAAAATAGCATCCTTTAAGCGATTTAAAATAATCTTTAATTTGTTTGCAGTGCTAGGCTTCAAATATTTATAAGTGATCTGTTTTAATTTAGGCAGATCTAGCATAAATAGAAAGAGAGCAATCATATATACCAGAAGACTAATGAATAGGCTTGGAATTTCTGAAAAGAAGGCTGTAACTTTGGTATAATTAAAGAAATTCAAAAAAGATTCTTCAATTTTCTTAATGAAATCCATCGTTGTATTTTGAAGCGAGGCACTTACTTCAGGTGGAAAGTCTTCAGTGTATTTAGAAATGTTTTCTTGCATAGTAAGCCACATTTCTGATAGCTTTGAAATATAGTATGGAGCTTGCTTTGAAACTAATATTATTTGAGACATAAGTTGTGTAATCGTAAAGTAACAAATAACAGTAATTAGGATGACACTCACTATGTAAATAACAGCAACTGCAATTTTCCGTGACATTTTCCATTGCCGTTTAAAGAACATAACAATTGGCTCTAAAAAAAATGCGGTGACACCAGCTAAGATGATTGGTACGGAAACAGGGATAATAAAATATGCAGCTACGATTATAGAAATAATCATTATCAATCTAAAAATCAGTTTCCTAGTATTTAATTTATTCATATATTCACCTTCTTTACGCAAATTAAGATAAGTGTACCATAAAAATTTTACGTTCTGACACAATAAAGGTAGGGATGAATGATGGAAAAAGAAATTTTGCAGCTTTTTAGTAATTTAACAGAGCGTGACCATGAAATTCAATATGCATCTTACGAAGAATTGATGAAAATTATGCAGGAACCAGTTGATTGGACATATGCAGTTTGGGAACAACTTGTTCAAGCTCTTACATATAAAGATGGTCATATGCGCGCGCTTGCAGCACAGTTTTTATGTGCATTAGCAGCGAAAAGTGATCCAGAAGAAAGGGTATTGGAAGACTTCTTAAAGATTTGGGCTGTAACATATGATGAAAAAATCGAAACGGTAAGGCATACTCTACAGGCCATCTGGAAAATAGGTTTAGCAGGGCAGGTACAACGGGATTTAGTCGTTTCCTATTTGGCTAAAAGGTTTCAGACATGTCTAGATGAAAAACATTCAACATTAATACGATATGATATCGTAGTATCTTTTAAGAAATTATATGATGCCACGAATAATCCAAAGGTGCTGGACATTGTGAAACGTTTAATTGAGGAAGAGCAAGATATGAAAAATAAAAAGAAATATAGGGCAGCCATCCGTTAAAAGTAATGGAATGGCTTTTTTTAATGCAAATCCTTTTGTGAGTAGAAGGAAGTTTACTATAATGTAGGAAAAAAGTAAGGGGATTAAAACATGAGTATTTATAATTATTTAGTAAAGAAGCCAAATGGTGAGATTTTATCAATGGAGACCTACCGTGGAAAAACACTGTTAATTGTCAATACAGCTAATCAATGTCGTTTTACATATCAGTTCGAAGACTTACAAAAAATGTACGACAAATATGGCAAGGAGAATTTTGTTGTATTAGGCTTCCCTTGCGATCAATTTGGGAATCAAAACCCTGAGGATGGTGAGCAAACTACACATCTTTGTCAGGTTAACTATGGTGTAACATTTCCGATTTTTGAGTTAGTACAGGTCAATGGAGATGCAACACATCCACTGTTTAATTATTTGAAGCATGAGGTCGATTATCGCTCATTTGGAAAAGCAAGCATGCAGGAAAAAATGCTTGCAGAAGCAATACTTCAAATAGCGCCTAGTTTTTTAGAAGGCCGTAATATCCGTTGGAACTTTACAAAATTCTTAATCGATGTAAATGGCAAAACAGTATCACGCTTTGAGCCTACAGATTCTCAGCTTGATATCGAGCAGGCTATTGAAAAAATCCTATAAATATTTATTTAATAATATGTGTTACTAAAGATAGCATGATTGGGAATTCGGAGAGAAATTGTAAGTATAGGAATTATAATGGTAGCCTATTGTCAAGTAGTGAAGGGTTTTTTAATAACATATTATGTAAGATGGAGCTGTACAAGCCAGGAGATCGACCTTTATTTGAACATATAACTACTCTTCTGAAGCAGGAGGATGCGGCAAGTACGAAGTCTCTAAGCTAGTGGCAAAATCAGTTTATCCTGAGCTATTTAAATAAAAATATTAAACCAGCAAGCTGTTCTAAATAGGGGCAGCTTTTTTGTATTTTTTGAATAAAAAAACTGTATTTTTTAACCTAATTTTAACCTTCAGAATGTATTTTGAAGTAGAGGGTTTTTTAACATGAAAATCTGTGGTTGACCTTCTTAATTCTTCAATAGAAGGTGAGGTGAAAAGTAATGATGTTTCCACCAACAGCATCTCCCACTCGGACGGGCGATAGAGTACCTATAGGTAGATAATTTGTTTGAAGGTCTGGCTTATTTAGTCAGGCCTCCATCTATTAAAATTTTAACAGGGAAGGCTGTTTAGTATGCTTGAACCAGTGTATGAGTTAGAAAATGTAACTTTCTACTACAAAAAAGGAAGGTATAAAGCGAATGATGGCATTTCACTGACCATATATAAAGGAGAAATCATTGGAATTCTAGGACCAAATGGGGCAGGAAAAACAACTTTGATAAAGCAAATGATTGGTCAATTAGCACCTGTAGAAGGATCAGTGAAATTTCAGGGACAGGAAGTTTCCAGAAATACAAAGGACGTCATTCAGCAAATCGCTTATTACTCACAAGAGACCTTTGCGTTATCATTTTTAAAAACATGGGAAGCCATTTATTTTACGGGAAGATTAAAGGGCTTATCTAAAAAGGAAGCGAAGCAGCAGACGGAGGCAATCCTGCTGCGTTTAGGCATGGAGACATATCGAAATAAGCTAGTATCTAAACTTTCTGGAGGACAAAGAAGACTTATTAGCTTGGGAACGACTTTGATTGGGCAGGCATCGGTCATCATTCTGGATGAACCTACAAATGAGCTAGATCCATTAAAACGGAAATTAGTGTGGGAGATCATTCGTGAGCTTAATCACAGGGGCACAACAATTATTTTAGTGACTCATAATATTTTGGAAGCTGAAAAGGTTGTACATCGTGTAGCTGTTATAGATAATGGAAGGCTTTTAGCCATTGATTATGTGGAGAAGCTGAAGAGAAGGGTGGATCAAAGAATGCGTTTAGAAATTTATGCGCAGGAAGCTTCTATTCAAAAGGTCCAAGACAGTCTTGAAATTTTCGGGAAAATAGAATTAGTAGAGGATATCAAGCTCACAATGCTTATTGAAAAAAATACTATTCGTACAGTTATTGATTTGATACAGGACGAGACATTAAACATTAGCCAATACTCATTGCTACCACCAAGTCTAGAGGATGTCTATTCTATGCTTCAAGGGCAACAGAGGAGTGAATAGCGATTGAGAGCAAACCCCTTCACTCAATTTTTTATTGAATTAATCATCCTCTTTCGAATACAAATCGCCATTGTGCGCCACCAATTATGGTGGATTATTGCTATGTCTGCAATCTTTCCAGTAGTTACACTAGTTTTCCTTAACTTTCTACTAGGGGAATCCAGTCAAGAACAGTTGGCACGATTAATTATCGGAAATATGGTTTTTAGTATTCTGTTAATGGGGATGAATATTTTAGGACAGGATATCTCCTATCAAAAATTTGGAGGCTATTTTACATATTACTCATCACTTCCCATTCGTAAAGTAAGTTTCATATTATCCTTGTTATTTTACGGAATTTTAACCTCCCTACCATCCTTTATCATCGTATTTATTTTAGGCCAGCGTATTTATGGTGTGAGTCTTCATTTCGAGTGGCTTCTACTGCCAGTAGCATTATTGGCGATCTTTAGTGTAGTAGGGATTGGTGTATTAATGGGATTTTTATCGCCAAATCCGCAATTCACAAATATTGTCGCTCAATTTTTACTGATGTTTGTCACTTTTTTAACTCCAGTTATGATAGAAATAACGGATTTACCTAGGATTCTTCAATGGATTTCCTATGTGCTACCGACAACGTATGTAGCGAATATCCTTCATGAGATGCTTACTGTAGGATGGACAGCATCTTTATTTAAAGAAGTATTTATTTTAATCATTTTTTCATGTATTTCCTATCTATTGATAAGTAAAAAAATACATTGGCGCGTTCAATAAATAATAGGGAGTTAATATAAAATGAAAACGTTTGAACATAAGGTAGAGCAGTATGCGGAGTTGGTCATAAAAGTAGGAATAAATATTCAACAAGGGCAGACATTAGTCATTTCTGCATCTATTACTGCTGCTGATTTTGTTAGAAGAATTTGTCGATATGCTTATCTCAATGGCGCACAATTTGTTTATGTAAAATGGATTGACGAAGAGCTAGCTCGCATAGAGTGCGAATTAATGTCAGAGCAGGGGTTGAGGTATACACCAGATTGGCTTGTAAAAGGTTACGAAGAGATGGCGAGTGATGGTGCTGCCTTTCTTTATATTATTTCACCTCATCTACAAAACATGGAGGGAATCGATCCCGATAAAGTAGAAAAAGCTGAATATGCTTTGGCAATTGCCTTCCGTTCCTTTACTGAAAAATTGATCAACATGCAAGTGAGCTGGACTGTTATCGCTTATCCCACGGAAAAATGGGCTGAGTCCATTTTTCCACATATGGCGCCAAAGGATAGACTAGAGCAGCTATGGGAGGAGCTTTTTAAGATAATGAAATTGGAGGATGAAAATCCAATAGCAGCATGGGAGCGGCATACAGAAGGATTAAATAAAAGGGCAGCATTATTAAACGATAAGCATTTCCAATATTTACATTTTATCAGTGAAGGCACAGACTTAAAAATCGAATTACCAAACAATCATCATTGGTTGAATGGCTTAGAAACAAATAACAATGGAACACCATTTATTTGTAATATGCCAACAGAAGAGATTTATACAACACCGCTTAAAACGGGTGTTAATGGGGTCGTTAAAAATACAAGGCCATTAGTTTATGAAGGGCAGATAATTGATGATTTTACCCTTACTTTTAAAGATGGGAAAATTATTGATTGCAGTGCTGAAAAAGGGCTGGATGCGTTAAATGGAATTTTGCATAAGGATGAGGGAGCAAAATATATTGGTGAGGTTGCATTAGTACCCCATGACTCTGTTATCTCAGCAAGTAATCTTATTTTTTACCATGCTTTATTGGATGAGAATGCATCCTGTCATTTAGCGATTGGGCAGGCATATACATCAGGCTTGAAAGAGGAAGATAGAGTAGATCATGAAAATAGTATTAATTCTAGTATAATCCATGTTGATTTTATGATTGGCTCCGAGCATTTACAAGTGAATGGTGTCTATGATGACGGCTCAGTGGAACCAATATTAATGCATGGGAAATGGGTATCTAAATTTACTGTTTAGAAGGAGGTTGACATGTATGCATATAATGAAATGTAAGACAGAAGAGGATTATGAGAAGTTTGCGATTTTCTTTTTGCAAAACAGAAATATGTTTGATGATATGTATCCCATTTTGGAGACTCTAGGAAGCTTATCAATCATGATAGAAGAGACAAATCTACTGCTCTTTTATAATAGCCAACAGGAAGTAATCGCGGCAGCTAGCTATACGTTGGGATTACGGGAGGATCATTTTAAAAATAAAGAAATTGTCTTTATTGATTGTGCTCTATTAAAGAGAGAATATCAAAATAGCCGTTCCTTTGTTAAGGGTTTTTCACAAATGCTAAAGCATATTTTAGAAGAACATAAGGATGTAAAGGAAGTTCAATTTTATGCTTATCGTCACCATGAATATATCCATCGACTCTATAAAAAATTCGCTAATATAATAGGGAACAGTGATGGATATTTCGGTATACAGGATATTTTTTCGGTGGAGTTTGGAAAATTAATGAAATTTATAGAAGGTTTTTATAAAAAAAGTGAAAATCAGAAAAATTTATGACGCGAGCGTAATTGGCAAATTAAAACTCCAACATCATTTTAAAGGATGATTGTTGGAGTTTTATTTTAATGTAGTGAATAAATCTTTGAATTCATAGTGCAAAAATTGGTATTCTTGCGATTCGTTCTATAAAATAAAGATAATAATGCTTGCAATTATGGGAGGGGTAATGAATGAAACAGTTTGATGTGAAGGTTATTCCATTTGAAGCAGTCTATAATTTTCGTGATATGGGCGGGTATAAAGCAAGAGATGGTCGTGTCGTAAAGAATCGTATGTTTTTTCGTTCAGCAGCTCTTGGTAAGATGACGCCAGCAGATAAGCAGCTTTTTGATACATTAGGTGTGAAAACGATATTTGACTATCGTGACAACCATGAAGCTCAAAACAATCCTAATCCCATTTTTCCGCAGGCTCACTATATTCAAATACCAGCAAAGGGTAACCATGCTTTTGAAATGCCAACAAACACTGGTGGGAAAGATTTTTATAAAGTTGTTAGTCCAGAGATGTTCCAAGAATTTTATGCACAGATGCCCTTTAATAATGCTTCTTTTAAAGAGTTAATGACGATTATTCAAAATCCGAATAATCTTGGGCTAGTTCATCATTGTGCAGTAGGAAAGGATCGAACAGGCATCGGTGGTGCACTTATTTTACTGGCCTTAGATGTACCAGAGGAATCGATTATGGAGGACTATTTAGATACAAATATTCATTTACGTCCAATGGTTGAAAGAATGGCTCAGAACATTCAACAACATTATAATGATCAAGAATTACAGCAATTTTACGCATTGATGTCAGCTCGTGAGGATTATTTACAGGCAGCATTTGATGCAATGGATAGACGGTATGGTTCAAAGGAGGACTTTTTAGAGCAGGAATTCGGTTTAACAGCGGATAAACGTAAGCAATTACAGGCCAATTGTTTAACATGATAGGAACCCCTTTCACATGGTATGGTGAGAGGGGTTTTTGAGTGGAATAGGCTGTTTTATTTTTCAACTACTTTAGAAAATTCTTTACAGTCACGAAATCTATGATAAGATACTATTTATTTTAATGGAAATAGGAGAAGTGAAATGTATTGGCAGCAACAGTAAAAGAAAGTGATAGTAAAGACACAAACAAGTTAAGCTTATTTCATTTAACTTGGCCAATTTTCTTAGAAGTATTTTTATTTATGTTAATGGGACTTGCCGATACTTTTATGCTCAGCGCTTTATCTGATAATGCTGTATCAGGGGTTGGCGCAGCAAATCAATATATTCATATTGCGATTTTAATACTTGAAGTAGTTGGTAATGGTGCATCAATTGTTGTATCTCAATATTTAGGTTCAAAGCGTTTTTTTGAAGCTGCGAAAATATCAGCTTTAGCAGTTACGATGAACATGATTGTAGGAATTATCATGAGTGTACTTTTCTTCTTCTTTGCAAGTCATTTAATGACAATGATGAACTTACAGGGAGAAGTACTTAAATATGCACAAAGCTATTTAGTCATCATAGGAAGCTTTATTTTTTTACAGGCAATTATCAATGCGTTAGCAGCAATAATTCGTGTGCATGGTTGGACGAAACAAACAATGTATGTATCATTAGGGATGAATGTGCTGCATGTTATATTAAATTACGGTTTAATCTTTGGTAACTTAGGATTACCAGAACTAGGTGTAAAGGGAGCAGCTATTTCCTCCGTTGTCAGCCGTGGATTAGCAGTACTCGTGTTTTTCTGGCTGCTGTATCAGGTGATGGAGGTAAGAGTGAAGCTTGAATATTATTTTGAGTATTCAAAGGAGTATATTCGAAAAATATTAAACATCGGTCTGCCATCTGCATTTGAGCAGGTGCTTTATCAGTTCTGTCAAATCGTCTTCTTATACTATGCAACGTATTTAGGGGCAGAGACACTGGCAGCAAGACAATATGCAATGAATATTTCAATGTTTACGTATTTATTTGCCATTGCAATTGGTACAGGAACAGCCATTATTATTGGTCGTAATGTTGGTGCTGGCAATAAAGACCAGGCCTATCGACAGCTTTGGAAAAGTGTTCGTGCAGCTTTTATATTTACATTTGTAATGGTGGCTGTTGTGACAATATTCCGTAAGCCATTAATGCATGTTTTTACGAATAATTCAGAGGTTATTGCTATTGGAGCTTCTGTACTAGCATTAAGTATTCTGCTTGAGACGGGGCGTACGATGAATATCGTGGTTATTAACTCATTACGTGCCTCTGGTGATGCTAGATTTCCTGTGAAGATTGGCTTTTTATCAATGGTTTGTATGAGTCTTCCATTGGGCTATTTTTTCGTCTTTGTTTTAGATTGGGGTCTAGTAGGCATTTGGCTAGCGATATCAGCAGATGAATGGATGCGAGCAATTATCGTATACTTTAGATGGAAAAGTCGTAAATGGGAGCGTTATGCACTTGTTTCGCCAACAGAACAGAAGGAGGCACATTAAATGGGGGCACTTTCTAAACGAGCTGCTGGAGCGGCTTTAATGAATAATAATCTATCACTTTTTGCTTGTCCGATTTGTCAGGAGTCCATGACGATACAGGAGCAAGGGAGAATGGTTTGTTCAGCCAATCATTCTTTTGATATTGCCAAGCAAGGCTACATTAATATGCTGACACATGGAGCTGCTTCAAAATATAGCAAGGAGCTCTTTGAGTCTCGGAAGAAGGTTATTGATAGTGGTATGTATGATGAGGTTGAAGATAAAATTATAGAATTAATAGCTCCTGCACAAACCGTGCTTGATACTGGCTGTGGGGAGGGCTCACATTTAGCCCGTATAATGTATGATAAAAAAGGCATTGGTGTGGGTATTGATATTGCGAAGGAAGGCATACTTGCTGCATCTAGACATTATCCAGAGCAGATTTGGTGTGTGGGTGATTTGGCGAGAAGTCCATTTGCAAAATCGAGCTTTGATGCCATTTTAAATATTCTATCACCTGCAAATTACGAAGAATTTAAACGTTTACTAGCTCCGGGTGGTTGCGTAGTAAAAGTTGTCCCTCAAAGTAAGTATTTACATGAGCTTCGAGCACAATTATATGCGGATTCGGACAAGGAGTCCTATTCAAATGACCAAATAGTTGCTCGTTTTACAGAAAGCTTTATGGATGTAAGTGTTAAGCGAATTACCTATACGACACCACTCGCTACTGAACTGGTTCCAGCATTGCTTGAAATGACGCCAATGGGGTGGCATAAAAAAGAAGGTGCTGCTATCCATTTACATGAAATCACGATTGATGTTGATATATTAGTGGGCCGTGTATAATTATAAAGAAATTTGGAAACTCCTGTGAAAAAAACAGGAGTTTTGTCGTTTCTGGAGAAGAAGTAAGTAAGGTAATAGAAGATGGAGGTGTGCGTATGGCAATGACCATGCCGGAAACAATACGTTCCACTGCAACAACTGGTGAGCGCTTACTTTTTCGAACATTGAAGGAATTTCTGCCTGATGATTATGTTGTTTACTATGAGCCTGAAATTTTAGGTAGAAGACCGGATTTTGTTATTTTAGGTCCTGATTTAGGGTTAATTGTACTTGAGGTGAAGGATTACACTAAGCATACCTTATTGCATGTAAACCAGGATACTTGGATGATTCGTTCTGCTAAAGGGAATCAAACAACGGTAAAAAGTCCATATAAGCAAGCAAAAGACTATATGTTCCATATATGTGATGCACTTAAAAAGGATAAAGGTCTTGTACAGTTGGAAGGTAAATATCAATTTAAACTTAAATTCCCATGTGGAGCAGGTGCAGTATTTAAAAGAATGACACAAAGTGATTTTATTGAACATGATCTTTATAGTATAGTGGAGCCCAACTTCTGTTTAACTAGAGATGAAATTGATCCAGACTATGAAGGTTTTTCAGAGGAAAATCTCTTTGAAAAGATTATAGATATGTTCAGTATGCCATTCCGATTAAAAGAACCACTATCTCCAGAGGATATCAATAGAATACGCTATCACCTATTCCCAGAGGTCAGAATAAGTGCGGAATTTAAAGCACCTGTCCCTTATCAAGATCAATTATTGCTGTCATTACATGATATAAAAACAATGGATTTACATCAGGAAAAATTAGCAAAGCAGATTGGAGATAAAAATCGACTAATCCGTGGAGTGGCTGGGAGTGGTAAAACCTTAATTTTGGCAGCTAGAGCCAAAATTTTAGCTAAGCAGCATCCTGATTGGAAAATACTGATTTTGTGCTACAATATTTCTCTCGCTAGGGCAATAGAGCAAATGATTTTTCATATGATGCACACCCCTGATAGTTTGTTTGATTTTGATTTTTCTCAAGGAACAGATGGCTTCCAAGAGAAATCACATCAAATACAAGTCCGCAATTTTCATGCATTTTTAAGAAAGGATTTAAAAACTTCTGAAGAAAGAATACCACTTTTACTAGAAAAGCTAGAGAAGGGAGAAGCTATCTTACCAAAATACGATGCTATTATGATTGATGAGGGGCAGGATTTTGAAGGTGAATGGTTTAAACTAGTGGCAAATTTATTAAATCCTGATACCATGTCACTACTCTTAGTTGAGGACCGTGCCCAATCAATATATAAACGAGCGCGCTCTTATATTCAAGATACAGGTTTAAGCTTCCAGGGTCGATCAAGAGTATTAAGTATTAATTATCGTAATACAGCTCAAATTGTGAAGTTTGCCT
Organism: Lysinibacillus sp. NPDC047702; assembly: GCF_050272555.1. NCBI lineage: Bacteria > Bacillati > Bacillota > Bacilli > Caryophanales > Bacillaceae > Lysinibacillus > Lysinibacillus sp. NPDC047702. The sequence continues at coordinate 169,637 of NZ_JBNNMG010000001.1, forward strand.
GGGATTTTTATCAACATTTCTCAGTACTTAAAAATAAGGTTGTGTCAAAGGAGATGGAGGGCGAAATTATTGCCCCGCAAAGTACAAGACGTAAAGGAGAAGAACCAGCAATAATTCGTCGCAATAATTTCTTTGAAGAGGCTCAAATTGTAGCATTACAAATTCGAAAATTGCATATTGAAAAGAAAATTCCATATCATGAAATCCTTATTTTATACAGGGTACGAAAGAGTAAGGGACAGGATTATGTAGCCATTTTACAGCAGAAGCTACGGGAAATAAATATTCCGTATTATTGGATTGCAGAATCAGCTGACAGCAAACGTGCATTTGAGCGCAATGAAGAATCGGTCAAAATTAGTACAATTGATAGCAGTAAAGGCTTGGATTTTCAAGTAGTATTTATCGTGAATCTTGACAATACTCCTTGGTATCTAGAGGAAGATTTAGAACAGGAAGCTTCACGTCTCTATATTGGTATGACACGTGCAAAGCAATATTTATGTTTATCCTATTCAGGTGATTCTGCCTATACACAATACTTTGATGAAATTGTTCTGACAAGAAGGACGATAGATAATAAAGATAGTTATAGCGGATAACTTCGAAAGAACTTATGCAATTGCAGTATACTGGTCTTTTCGATTACAATGGGGATAACTATTGAAATAAGGTAGGAATGAAACAGTGTATAAATTAGCAGCAAATGTTGTCAAAGTATTTTTAAAATTAATGGGCTCAAAGGCTCGCGTATATGGGGAAGAAAACTTACCAAAAGAAGGCGGGTATATTATTGCATGTACCCATACAGGTTATGTTGATATTTTAAATTTAGGGGTTGCGATGTATCCTAAAGAAATTCATTTTATGGCTAAAAAGCAATTATTTGAAATGAAGGGACTTGGCTGGCTTGTTAATCGTTTAAATGCCTTCCCCGTGGATCGTGATAATCCTGGCCCTAGTGTTATTAAAATTCCTTCACAGTTATTGAAAGAGGGTAAAATTGTGGGCATATTCCCTTCAGGTACTAGGAGTACAGAAGGAAAAGATTTAAAGCAGGGTGCCATTACAATAGCACAGCTGTCCAAAGCGCAAATTGTACCAGCTGCTTATGTTGGTGCGCGTAATGTTGGTGACGTTTTTAAACGTGGAAAAGGTTATCTAATTTATGGTGAACCCTTTTATGTAACAGGGAAAGGCAAAGAAGGACGCGATGAATTTACTCATCGATTAGAGCATGAACTAATGTCTCTAACAGAGGAATTAGAACAGCGCATTGCAGCAGGGAAAAGATAAAATCACCGTTATTTTGAGAAGATTCACTGAACGTTAGTAGATTCAAATAAAAAGGCACTCAGAATCACATTTGATTTTGGGTGCTTTGCTGTAGGAGGATACGGAAAATGATTCATGTACTTTTTGTATGTTTGGGTAATATTTGTCGCTCACCAATGGCGGAAGCAGTTATGCGTAATTTAGTTGGGAAAGAGAGCTTGACTCATAAAATAGCAGTGGATTCAGCCGCTACAAGCTCTTGGCATATTGGTGAACCTCCTCACAAAGGAACTCAAGAGAAGCTTAAAGAATACGGCATCTCGATAAAAGGAATACAAGGCCGCCAATTGCACAAGACAGACTTTGAAAAATTTGATTACATTATTGGTATGGATGAAAGTAATATACGCAATATTCGAGAAATGCTAGGTAATCCAGATTCTCCAAAGATTTTTCGTTTTTTAGATTTAACTGTCCATCAAAAAGATGTACCTGATCCATACTATACGAGGAATTTTCAAGAAACCTATGATTTAGTTTTAGAGGGCTGCTATGCTTTGCTAGAAAAAATCAAAGGAGAACAAAAACTGTAGGAAATTGATGGTCAGGCGCCTTAATAACGCAAAATTTCACAATTTATTTTTTGTGTTAAACATTGGTATACCTAGCTTTGTAAGCGTATTTTATGTTATTATTTGCAGAGTAAAGATACGATAAGTATTTAATTACCATATACAGATGTGTAATTTTGCATCTATGATTTTGATAAACTTACAAGTTGAAAGAGAGTGGAAACAATGGGTCGTAAGTGGAACAATATTAAAGAAAAGAAAGCGTCTAAAGACCAAAGTACAAGTCGCATCTATGCAAAATTTGGACGCGAAATTTATGTGGCAGCTAAATCGGGCGAACCAGATCCTGAATCAAACCGTGCGCTTAAAGTTGTTCTTGAACGAGCAAAAACATACAGTGTTCCTAAGCATATTATTGAAAAAGCAATTGAAAAGGCAAAGGGCGCTGGTGATGAAAACTATGATGAATTACGTTATGAAGGATTCGGACCAGCAGGCACAATGATTATCGTCGATGCTTTAACTAATAATGTTAATCGTACAGCTTCAGATGTACGTGCAGCATTTGGTAAAAATAATGGGAACATGGGTGTAAGTGGGTCGGTTGCTTACATGTTTGATTCTACAGCAGTAATCGGTTTAGAGGGCAAGTCAGCAGATGAAGTTCTTGAAATTTTAATGGAAGCGGATGTTGATGCACGTGATATTCTAGAAGAAGAGGATACAGTTATTATTTATGCAGAGCCAGATCAATTCTTTGCTGCACAAGAAGCTTTAAAAGCTGCTGGTGTACAGGAATTCACTGTAGCAGAGCTATCCATGCTTCCACAAACAGAGGTAGAATTAACAGGTGACGATATAGTTAAATTCGAAAAATTAATTGATGCATTAGAAGATTTAGAAGACGTACAAAATGTTTTCCATAATGCAGATTTAGGCGAATAATTAAGAAAACCAGTAGCATAAACGCTACTGGTTTTTAATTAGGGGGAGACCTGTGCAAACTTTTTTAGCAATTGTTTTATTTATAGCAACATTATTTTTTGTAATAGTGCAGCCACGTCAATTATCTATAGGTTGGTCTGCCTGTATAGGGGCTCTACTTGCATTGGTACTAAAGATTGTTACTTGGCATGATGTTTTAGAGGTTACAGGCATAGTTTGGAATGCTACATTATCATTTATTGGAATTATTTTAATCTCCCTTATTTTAGATGAAATCGGTTTTTTTGAGTGGGCAGCTCTACATATGGCACGACTCGCTAAGGGCAGCGGTATTCGGTTGTTTATTTATATTGCCTGCCTTGGAGCTATTGTTGCAGCTTTATTTGCAAATGATGGAGCAGCATTGATACTAACTCCAATTGTTTTAGCTATGGTTCGTAAGCTACATTTAACTGAAAAAATGATTTTTCCATTCATTATTGCGAGTGGCTTTATAGCAGACACCACTTCATTACCCTTAGTTATTAGTAATTTAACAAACATTGTGTCAGCAGATTATTTTGATATAGGTTTTATGGAGTATGCCCTTCATATGTTTCTACCAAATATTATTTCTTTATTGATAAGCATTATTGTACTTTATATAGTTTTTCATCGTTCAATTCCCAAAGTCTATTCATTAGAGGCAGTTGAAAACCCGAAACTAGCAATTCGTGATCAAAAATTATTTTCACTTTCTTGGTATGTGATAGCTATTCTATTACTTGGTTTCTTTACAAGTGAGCTTTTAACAATCCCAGTATCCTTTATTTTATGTGGTGTAGCGGCAATCTTTTTCTGGCTTGCGCGCAAAAGTGATACGGTCGATACAAAGCGGGTTGTGAAAGGAGCACCATGGAATATTGTGTTCTTTTCTATTGGGATGTATGTGGTGGTTTATGGCTTGAAAAATGTTGGGATGACGGGGTTACTTGCAGATCTATTAGAGCATGCTGTTCAACACGGATTAGTTGTCTCGACAATTACGATGGGGTTTGCTGCCGCAATATTGTCAGCTGTCATGAATAACTTACCTACTGTCATGATTGATGCGTTAGCCATTGCAGAGACTAATGCTACAGGGATTATAAAAGAAGGGCTAATTTATGCGAATATCATTGGCTCCAATTTAGGTCCCAAAATGACACCCATCGGCTCACTTGCAACATTGTTATGGCTACATATATTGGCGCAGAAGGATATTCAAATAAGCTGGGTGCAGTATATGAAAATAGGTATAATTCTAACAATCCCGACTCTTTTCGCTACTTTACTAGCATTAGTTGCTTGGATAACTCTAATATCATAGAAATGAAGTCGAAATAGTTGAAAAAATAACTCAATAGAACATCTAAGGAAGTTATAAAGGCAATCAATACATTTAAATTAGGATAAAAGTCAAAAAACTATTTTTCAATGAGGGCTTACCCTGTAGAAAGATAGCTTTTTTGTTAAGCATAAAAGTATGAATATAAGCATATTTGTGTAAATAATCAAATAATTCGTGCATAAATGTGTTTTACCCATTGTGAAAATTTTCAAACCATAACATAATATATAATAATACATTTGTTGAACGAGAAAAAAAGGGGGTCAAAGCATGAAGTTTTTACGTTCGATACAGGGGAAACTGATTATCATTTCACTAGCATTATTAATAATACCTAGTTTAATTATTGGTTTAGTTAGTTACGGTAAAGCAAAAAATGGTATGGAAGATATTGGGGAGCAAGTTATTAAAAATAGTGTTGAATCTGCTTTGCAATTAATCGAGCTCGCAAATGAAAGTGTAGAAAAAGGGGACATCCCTTTAGGGGAGGCACAGGAGCGAGTGCGTGAGGCATTTCTCGGACCAAAGGATAGTGAAGGAAAGCGGCCGATTAATTATCCTGGAGACTTAGGAGAGTACGGCTATATTTATGTCTTAGATGACAAGGGGACATTAACAACTCATCCAACTAGAGAAGGGGATAATCTGTGGGGTGATCAGGATAGCAGCGGTAAATATTTTATTCGTGAAGTAACAGAAAAAGCACTTGCGGGAGGAGGTTTCACGGAGTATGAATTCCAGCTGCCTGGTCAAGATGTATTAGCTGATAAAATTATTTATTCTGCGAAGGATCCTAACTGGGGATGGATCATAGCATCAGGTACATATATGCAAGACTTTAATAAGGAAGCTAATTCATTATTATTTGTTATTGGCATTACGTTATTAGGAGCCGCCATTATTGGAACAGTAGTTGTTATAATGGTCTCTAGACATTTGGCTGTACCTGTTCAAAAGTTATCTAAACGTGTGCGTGAAGTAGCTAAAGGGAATCTAACTGTTGAAATTGAAAATCTACAACGCTCAGATGAAATTGGGCAGCTAAATGAAGGCTTTAATGAAATGGTTGATCAATTAAAAACATTAATTACGGATGTAGAGGAAGCCATTGTTGAGATTCAATCAACGTCGTCTAATTTAACATCTGTGGCTGAGGAAACAAATGCTTATGGGGATGAAATAGTAAAGGCAATAAATGAGGTTTCAAAAGGGGCTGTAAAGCAAGCTTCAGATTCTGAGGATACAAATCGAACGGCTATTAATTTTGCGCAACAGATTGAAGTACTGCATGATAAAAATGAATTAATACTCGACGCCTCTCAACATATGAAACAATCTAATCTGGAAGGGCTTGTCAACTTAAACGGTTTAAAAGAGAAATCACAAGAATCTTCTGCATTAATTCATACAGTTCAATCAGTATTCAGCAGTTTAATTGAGAAGGTAAGAGAAATTGAAGGGATTGTCGGTACGATTACTGAAATTTCGGATCAAACAAATCTTCTTGCATTAAATGCATCCATTGAGGCAGCTAGAGCTGGTGAACATGGTAAGGGATTTGCCGTTGTGGCAGAGGAGGTAAGGAAGCTTGCTGACCAAACATCTGTTGCAACAGAACTAGTTCGAACAACACTAAAGGGAATTGAAAGCGAAACCAATTTAGTAAACGACGAGATGAAGAAAACAAATGTAATTGTTCGTCAGCAAAACGACTCTGTGGCTATTACTGAATCCTCATTTAAGGAAATTGAATTAGCAGTAGAGAAAATTATTGCAGTCATTGGGGATATGACTGAGGGTGTAGCATACTTGAATAACTCGAAAAATCACATTATGCACTCTATTGAAAGTATTGCCATGATCAGTGAGAAAAATGCTGCTGCATCAGAGGAGGTAACAGCCTCCGTCGATGAGCAACAGCGTGCAATTCAACTGGTTAGTGAATCTTCGAATGATTTAACAGATGAAATAACGGCATTACAAGAATCGATTAAACGCTTCATATTAAGATAATTTAACAGGATGTTTGTACCGTAGCATAGTACAGGCATCCTTTTTTCTTTACCTAACGTTATTAAAAGGTAAGGGAGGAAAATAATATGAAAAAATGGGTGATAAGACTAGGAATACTAAGCGTTGTCATATGTATTGGCATTTATATTTGGCTGGGTGAAGAGATGAAAGAAGGTGTTCAGCCAGCTGCGAACGGAAAAGCCGCATACATGATTGTACTAGGAGCAAAGGTAAAACCAGGGGGCGTTCCATCGCTTTCATTGAAAAATAGATTGGAAGAGGCTGTGAAGTATCTAAAGAAATACCCTCATGTCAAAGTAATTGTTTCTGGCGGACAAGGGCCGGATGAAGATCAGGCAGAGGCTTCAGTTATGCTTGAATATTTACTACGCAATGGCATTGAAGCTAGTAGGATAATAATGGAAGATCAATCTACATCAACCTATGAGAATTTACTATTTTCAAAAGAACTACTGCCGAAGGAAACGAAGCATATTACGATTGTCTCAAATGATTTTCATTTAAAGCGAGCAAAATATTTAGCTGAAACATTAGGTTTAGAGGTAGATGTTGTGGCAGCCAAAACACCAAAATCAGTAGAAGCAAAGTTAAAGCTACGAGAAAGAGCAGCACTATTAAAAACATATATAATTGGCAATTAAATTGTTTCTTAATACTAGATATTTGGCATATAATAGAAATATAACGGTGGATGCGACAGAAAGTGAGGACTTCTATGAAAACGTTTAAAGACTATGAATATCGTCGTCCAAATATTGAAGAAATGAAAGAGCAGCAATTATCTTTAATTGAGCAATTTAAACATGCGCAGACGATGGATGAGCAAAGCAGCATCATTCAACAATTAAACACTTTAAGTAATGATTATGCTACAATGGCGAATTTAGTGTATATTCATGCATCAATTGATACAAATGAAGAATTTTATCAAGCGGAGCGTGATTATTTCGATGAGGTGGGTCCCGAGCTAGAAGAGGTAACTACAGAATATTATAAAGCATTGATTGCTTCTCCATTCCGTGAACAATTAGAGGATAAATGGGGACAGCAGCTATTCGACTTAGCAACTTATCAAATTAAAGGCTTTTCACCAATAGTGATTGATTTAATGCAAAAGGAGAACAAGCTTGTATCAGAATATAATAAACTAGTAGCTTCTGCACAGATTGATTTTAATGGGGAGACATTAACACTTGCTCAGCTTGGACCATATGCAGAGTCTACTGATCGTGAAATACGTAAATCAGCAACAGATGCACGCTTTGGCTTTTTTGCTGAGCATGAAGAAGAATTTGATCGACTCTATGACGAGCTTGTAAAGGTACGTCATGAAATTGCCGTTAAATTAGGCTATAAAAATTATGTGGAACTAGGCTATGTTCGCATGAACCGTATTGATTATAATGCAGATATGGTAAAGAAATTCCGAGATCAGGTTCGTGATTTAATTGTACCAGTAGCTTCAGAGCTGTATGAACGTCAGGCAAAGCGTATCGGTATTTCTGATTTTAAATTCTATGATGAAGCGTTAAACTTTTTATCTGGAAATGCAACTCCAAAAGGTGATCCAGCTTGGATTGTTGAGAACGGCAAAAAAATGTATGAGGAGTTATCACCTGAAACGGGTGAATTCTTCAATTTCATGATTGATCATGAATTAATGGACTTAGTAGCGAAGAAGGGGAAAGAAAGCGGAGGATATTGTACATTTATCGAAAACTATCATTCACCATTTATCTTCTCAAACTTTAATGGTACTTCAGGTGATATAGATGTATTAACACATGAAGCAGGACATGCCTTCCAAGTGTATTCGAGCCGTGACATCGGTATCCCAGAATACTTATGGCCAACATTTGAATCTTGTGAAATTCACTCAATGAGTATGGAGTTTTTCACATGGCCTTGGATGGAGCTGTTCTTTAAAGAGGATACAGAGAAATATAAATTTACACATTTAAGTAGCGGTCTATTATTTTTACCATACGGTGTAGCGGTAGATGAATTCCAACATGTTATATACGAAAATCCAACAATGACTCCAGCTGAGCGTAAGGCAGCATGGAAGAAAATTGAGGAAACCTATTTACCTCATCGTGACTATGATCATAACAGCTACCTTGAGGCAGGAGGAATTTGGCAGCGTCAGGGTCACATTTATGCAAGCCCGTTCTATTATATTGACTACACGCTAGCACAAATTTGTGCCTTCCAGTTCTGGAAACGCTCAAGAGAAGAGTTTGAGGAAGCTTGGAAGGACTATATTCATTTATGTGGATTAGGTGGTTCTATGTCCTTCACGAAGCTTGTAAAAGAGGCTGGCTTAATATCGCCATTTGAGGATGGATGTGTTGAATCAGTAATTGGTGAAATTAAGGCATACCTAAATTCTGTAGACGACGCGGCACTATAAATCTTATACAATTAACTATTTAAATTCGTGACACTTTCACTGGATAAATACTTGTGAAAGTGTGCGGATTTTTTAGTTGCGAATGGATAGTAAATTTTATTTTGACAATCAATACTAGGATACTTGCGAAATGGTTAATATATCAGTAGTATTTTCAGTAACTGTGAAAAAAGGAAGTGAATGAGAGTGACAAGAAAAGTTTGGTTTCAAGTAGGCGTAGGGATATTATTAACACTACTAATCATTAAATATTTTGTGGAGATTCAATGGATTTTTTCACCGCTAGTCATCCTATTAAAAGCGATTTTTGTGCCTCTATTACTTGGTGGTGTTTTATACTACGTGACAGAGCCAATTCAGCGATTTTTGGAAAAACGTAAATTCCCGCGGTGGGCAAGTATATTAACAATTATTATAGGATTGATTGCTATTGCAGGTATCTTTGGATGGATTGTAGGAAATCCGATTGCAGAGCAGGTCAATAAATTAGTAAAGAATGCACCTATGATTAGTGCGAATATAAGTGCAAGTATTAGTATGAGTATTCAAGATGCAACGGACTATCTGTTGCAAAATAAGGATAACTTCCCAACACAGTTAAAAGATATTATTGATAAGATGGCAAATTCTGTGCAGGATATTGCTGTGGTTGCGAGTAAAGGGCTTGTCTCCTTCTTACAATCTATAGTGTCTGTCTCCTTATTAGCTATTTTAATTCCATTCTTCTTTATTTTTATGTTGAAGGATCACGAAAAATTTGCGCCTTCGATATATAAATATTTCAGTGGTGAACGTCGTGAATGGATTAAAAAAACGTTAAGTGAAATTGATGATGTTCTACGTAGCTATATTCAAGGACAACTGCAAATTAGCTTTTTATTAGCGCTTATTATGTACGTTGGATATTTAATTATTGGTTTAGAGTATTCGTTGCTCCTTGTCATATTCGCTTTCTTTATGAATATGATTCCGTTTATTGGACCTTGGATTGCCTTTACACCAGCTTTAATTGTTGCAGTAATACAGGATCCAGTTCTTGTAATATGGGTATCAGTTGTAACACTAGTTGCGCAGCAAATTGATAGTAACTTTATAACACCAAATGTTATGGGAAAAACACTAGATATACATCCTTTAACAGTTATTACGATAATTTTAGCAGCAGGTAATATTGCGGGCTTTATCGGAATTATTATTGCTGTGCCATTTTATGCCGTATTAAAGGTTATCGTATCCAATATTTATGATCAACGTAACGCAATTAAGAAAAGGGCTACGAAGTCAGTATAGGAGTCGAAAAAATGGAACAAGAAATTGTGAAGGTTTTTAATGAGCAGCATGAACAAATTGGGACAGCAACGAGAGCTGAGGTGCATGAAAAAGGGCTCTGGCATGAAACATTCCACTGTTGGCTTGTCAATGAGAACTATATCTATTTTCAAATCCGTAGTGCACAAAAAAAGGACTATCCAGGCTTGTTGGATATAACAGCAGCTGGGCATTTATTAGCCGTTGAGACAGTTGAATCAGGAATTCGTGAAGTAAAGGAAGAGCTGGGTCTTGCTATCAATGTAGATGATGTTGTAAAAATGGGCATGACATCCTGTAGTATAGTTTCGAAAAATATGATCGACAATGAATTTTGCCATGTTTACATATATCCATTCAAACATGATTGGGATTCTTTTGATCTTCAATATGAGGAAGTGTCAGGAGTTGTGAGAGCCGATTTAAATGAGGCAGAGGCCTTCTTTTTAGGAAAAACAGCCACTCTTAATATTGAAGGCTATGAATACTTCCCTGACGGTCAACGAGCAAAAATTGTGCGTCCAGTTAGTACTGCACAGTTTGTTCCATATAGAGAACTATACGTAGCACATGTTATTCAGTTTGTAAAAGATAAAATGTTTAATAAAACAACATAAATATTGTAGGACAAGCCATTAATAGTGCTTGTCCTATTTTACTTCGTTATAACAGAAAAAATAAGTTATACTGTAGGGAGATTGTATAGAAAAGGAGCATTTTTATATGCTAACATTTGAACAAAAACAAATAATCATCGAATCATTTTCTGGGCTTACAAAGAAAGAGGTTTCCTTAAAGCGCTTAAATTATCATTTTATGGACAGCCTTTATGAAAAGACCATTGTTGTAGAAAAGCTTCATCCAAATGGCAACGGCTTTGTCTTTGTTGGAGATTTATTGCGTTATGAGGCAGAGGCGAATGATAAAGGTTTAGTGAATATTCGTGATTATGATGAGCAACAACTTCGTGAAATTATTGAAGATGCTATTCAATATTTATCAGAGGAAGAAGACGAACAAGAGCCGATTGTTGAGATATGGCAAAGCAGAGACAATGTACAATTAAAGCTGGCCTTTGAGCAACGCTCTTGGAATGTCTATCATGGAGAAAATTTAGAGGAAGCTTTTGGTACGTATGATGCTGCGAAAGAATATTTACTAGAAGAAGGCTTTCGTACAAAGAAATAAGTAGTTCGGGGGAACATGGTCGATGAATGGGAAAAAATTAGTGGGAATCGTTATTGTAGTTGTTATAGCGGCATGTTTATTTTCAGTTTTCACGATTACTAAATTTTATAAAGACCACGAGGAACAGCCAAATAGTGAAAATCGTGAAATAAATAAGTCAAAGAGCTTGAATTTAATTTTACCACAGGCTACAATTATCTCGAATTCAAGATAATTGAGAGGTGGACTGTTTATGCAGCACGTTTTTTATAAAGGAACAGATGAAACAAAGCCTGTATTGTTGTTATTACATGGTACAGGTGGGAATGAAGAAAGCCTAATTGGTCTTTCAAAGGAAATTGATGAAACTGCAAGCATTTTAAGCGTTCGCGGGAATGTGTTAGAGAATGGCATGCCTCGCTTCTTTCGTCGTTTAGCGGAGGGTGTTTTTGATATAGAGGATTTAATCTTCCGTACAAAGGAATTATATGACTTTTTATCAGAGGCAGCACAGCAGCATGAATTTGATCGCAGCCGAGTTGTAGCTATTGGCTATTCAAATGGTGCAAATATTGCAGCAAGCCTATTATTCCATTATGAGGATGCTTTAGCAGGTGCTATTTTACATCATCCGATGGTACCAAGACGAGGTATAGAACTACCGAAGCTTTCATCTATTCCTGTCTTTATCAGTGCTGGTACGAATGATCCGATGTGTACTGCGCAGGAATCAGAGGATTTAGAGACACTTTTAACTTCAGCGGGTGCAAATGTGATGACTAAATGGTTTAATTTTGGCCACCAGCTAACTATGCCTGAGGTAGTAGCAGCAAAAGAATGGTATAACAATATTTATGCATAATAGGAAAAATCCGCAGCCTTTAAAAGGAAGCGGATTTTTTATAACTATTATTTATTTTTTCTAGCAAAGGGTAGCCACCAGTTCCAATCACCAAACAGCTTCATAAGGCTAGGTACGAGCATGAGACGGATAATGGTTGCATCGATAGCAACGGCAATGGCTATACCTACACCAATTTGCTTAACAGGCATCACATCCGTGAAGGCAAAGGCACCTGTAATAACAATCATAATAAGGGCAGCTGATGTAATAATACGGCTGGTAGAAGTAAGTCCATCAATTGTGGCGCGTGTATTATCTGCCCCTTTTAAATATTCCTCTTGGATACGTGAAATTAAAAAAACTTCATAGTCCATACTTAAGCCGAACACAAGACAGAAAACAATAACTGGAATAATCAGGACAATTGAACCAGCATCGATACCAAAATGTCCATATTGGAAAATATAGACGAGAATTCCGAAGGCAGAAGAAAGACCAATAATATTCATAATAATTGCCTTTAATGGAATTAACACGGATCGGAAAGCGAGCATTAAAATAAAGAATGTCGAAATGAGAATAATAGATATAGCCAATACAATTTTATTGGCAATTTCATCAAAGATTTCTTGATTGAACTTTGCCTGCCCTCCGAGTGCAAAATCGACACCTAGATTCTTATCTTTCCAAGCTCTAGCGAATTTTTGGGCAGTAGATGAAGAACCGGCTGCATCTAATGTAATTGGGATAAATAACTGAGTTTCTTTAGTAAACGTACTTAGAACGGGCTGTAATTGTTCTGCTACCTGTGGAATTTCTAAGGAAGCATTTAGCTCCTCAGGTGTTTTAATTTTAGCAGCTGTATAAATGGTTGACACATTTGTCACTAATGGATCAGCAAGTAGTTTTTCCTGAATAGTATATATAAGCTCTCTTGCCTCATTATCCTCCCAGCCTTCCTTTCGTTCAGCAAGCAAGTATAATGTTGAGGTTTCGCCAAGCCCAAATGTATCATCTAATTTATCATAGGCAGTACGTGCATCATATTTAGTCGGTAATGAGTCCACCTGAGGTATTTTAAGTTGGATATCCTTCAATGGAATCATGCCAATGCCTAATAGTAGTAGTGCGACAATAACAATCGTGACTGGATATTTCATAACAAAGCCTGCAAAGCCACGCCAGCGATTTGCTCCACCAGGCTTAACGCGTATTAAACGCCATTTATTTAGACGATCTCCTAATAGCATCATCGTAGCAGGTAGTAGCGTAAGGCCAGAAAGCACTGCCAGTAATACCACAATAGTGCCACCTAATGCAATATTATGGAATATTTCAACGCCAATGACTATCATTGCGCCCAAACCAATCATCACACAAACGGCAGAAAAAATAATAGATCTTCCAGCGGTTTGTATAGCGATTTGTATGGCCTCAGGGATAGATGTATGGGCACGTTCTTCACGATAACGGTTAATAAACAATAGGGCAAAGTCAATACTTAATGCTAGTCCAAGCATCGGTACAATATTTAATACAAAGATTGATAAATTAACATTACCGCTAAGCAATGTCATAACGCCAAACGCAGTTACAACTGTAACAACCCCAATAATAATTGGTAGTACAGAGGCTACAACAGTTCCAAATGCGAGTAATAGGACTATAATGGCAATCGGCAAGCCTATTGCTTCTGCTGATGCTAAATCCTTTTGACTTGCTGTATTAATATCTGCCGAAATAACAGGTCCACCTGTTACAGTCACGCCATCTTTTTCAATTAAAGAACGAATATCCTTCACAATATCAGTTAGATTATCAACATCATTTTTTAGATGAATCATAGCATAGGCAATGCCATTCTTTTGTAAAGAGGCATCATCGAGCGGTGACTGAATGGAGTGGATTTCCTTAATGTTATCTAACTTTTTCAAAGTATCTTGAATTTCTTTATCCTTAGCTGGATCAAAAACAACCAAAATAGTCTCTGAAGGTAAATCAAAATTTTTGGCTAGCTCTTTTGTGACATAGGTATGATCTCCTTCCACAAAAAAACCATCTCCTTGCAACTTACTTGGAAGTTGTATGGCAAACACAGCCATAGCAATAAAAATTACTAGCCAAATAGCTACGATAGCTTTAGCATGTGCTGTTATAAAAGCTGATAAAGTTTTCATAGTCGTGTAGCATCCCCCTTTTCAAATAGTGTAAAGGATGTGTCACAATTTGTCGTGTGACAATGTTAAGACTCCTGCCCACTAATTGAACAGGAGTCTTAGATGTATTTTAAAAGAATAATGATAATAAGAAGTAAATAACAGCAGCCATTACTGCAGAAATTGGCATTGTAATAATCCAAGTAGTGACTATTTTACGAGCCATTCCCCAGTTTACACCACGTACACGTTGTGCAGAACCTACACCCATAATTGAAGAAGAAATAACGTGTGTTGTTGATACTGGCAGATGGATTAAAGTCGCACCGAAAATTACAGAGGCAGAAGCTAAGTCTGCAGCTACTCCGTTTACAGGGCGGATTTTCATAATTTTACCGCCGACTGTTTTAATAATTTTATAACCGCCTATAGAGGTACCAAGACCCATTGCAGTTGCTGCGGCAGCACGTATCCAAAAAGGAATTTCATCTCCTGTATGCAAGCCCCCAGCGATTAACGCCATGGTCATAATCCCCATTGCTTTTTGGGCGTCGTTTGTACCGTGCGTAAATGATTGAATAGCTGCTGTGAAAATTTGCATTGTACGGAATCCTTTATTTGTACGATATAAATTTAAATTTTTAAATAATAATTTAAATAGTGTCATCATCAGAAAACCGGCACAGATAGCAAGGAGCGGTGAAATCACTAACGCCATAATGATTTTAGTAAAGCCGCCATAGTTTAAAACACTGAAACCAGCAGATGCCACAGCAGCTCCTGCAATGGAACCGATCAATGTGTGTGATGAACTAGAAGGAATCCCGAAATACCATGTTAGTAAATTCCAAATAATTGCCGAAATTAATGCGGCTAAAATAACAATTGAGCCTGTTGTGTCTCCTTGAAAGGCATTTAAAGAGAATGGATCTACAATGTCTTTTGTAAGGGCCTTTGCCACACCAACAAAAGTAATAGCTCCGATAAAATTCATCGTCGCTGCCATTAATATGGCTGCTCGTGGTGGCAATGCTCTAGTGGAAACCGAAGTTGCGATAGCATTTGCTGTATCATGGAAGCCATTGATAAAGTCAAATGTTAGGGCAAAGATGACGACCAGTACGGTTAGTATAATGATTGTGTTCATTGTAAGTGCCCATCTCCTAATTACGCGTTACGCATGATAATTGTTTCCATTGTGTTGGCAACATTTTGGCAATAATCTGCGATATCTTCTAATTGTTCGTATATATCTTTAAATTTAATAATTCGAATTGGATCTTTTTCATTTAAAAATAATTGCTTAATGGATGAACGTTGTACCTCATCACACTCACGCTCGTAATCTTTAATTAGAATTGCGTGTGGACGCATACCAATCAGATTCTTTTTCTTTAACTCTTCTGTTGCTTTAACAATTTCATCAGCACTTTTTGAGATGTAGCCTAAGAAGATGCGCATTGATTCATCGACTTCTGTTAGGGAGAACATTTCAAAATGAGCGATACAATGCTCCGTACCATCTAATACATCATCCATACGAATCGCAAATTCTAAGATGTCTTCACGCTCGATAGGTGTCATAAATGATTTATTTAGCATTACGATTAGATCGTGAATGAGCTTATCGCCAGCCGTTTCGTAATTTTTCATAGTAATGCTAATCTCTTTCAGGTCAGCTACACTGTTGATACGAAAATCATTTGCGTAATGTACGGCCTCTCTCATATTTTCAGCAATTTTATGCAAGGCAATAAAGAAAGGGTCTTGTTTTTTTGAGTTAAGCATGCAAATCGAATCCTCCTGGATATAAATAAATTAATCGATCTCTAAACTTTACTATCATAACAAAATCTTTAATTTATCTACATAAAATTCATACATTCTACATAAAACTTTACATTCTTGTAATATACAAATTGTTCACAAAATATCATGTGGAAGCTTGAAATAGTATTAAAAGAGCTTTAAATAGGGGATTTGCAAAGAGTGAAATAGCCAAAAAGTTCTCAGTCATTCAATATAAATTGTAAAGATAATGTAAAGAATTACTTTTTATTAAGTGTGCCCTTTTTCTTAAGAATATCTTCATTTTTATCCTTTAACTTTTTTAAGAATTCTTTTCTACAATAGAGAAAGAATGAGAAAGGGGCGTTAAAGGAAAATGATTCAAGTCGAGAACTTACAACATACATTTTTAATAGGGAAAAAAGGGAAGGAAAAACAAATTCCCGTATTGAAAGGAGTTAACTTTGAGGTAAAGCAAGGAGAGATTGTTGCGATTGTCGGCAAAAGTGGCTCTGGAAAATCAACTTTATTACAAGTTTTAGCAGGTTTCATGAAATCTGAGCAAGGATCCATCAAAATCAATGGAAAAGAAACGGCTCATCTTACAGAAACAGAAAGTGCAGCTTTTCGTTTGGAACAATTCGGCTTTATTTTCCAAAACTTTCAACTCATGCCTGGTTTATCAGCATCTGAAAATATTGAGCTTCCATTAAAATTACAGGGTGTTGGGAAAGCTGTGCGAAAAGAAAAGGTCAAAAAAATAATGGACAAGGTTGGCCTATCAGAGGTATCAGACCATTATCCAAATGAATTGTCTGGTGGACAGCAACAGCGTGTTAGTATTGCTAGAGCCTTGATAACTAATCCACCTATACTGTTGGCAGATGAACCCACAGGGAGTCTTGATTCAGAAACTGAACAAGATATTTTGCTACTTATTCAAAGCTTAAATCGTGAGCTTGGTTTAACATTTGTCATCATTACTCACGATGAAGAAGTAGCAACCATTGCGCATCGACGTTTCCGTATGTATGATGGGGAACTTGTTAAGGAGGAAGCATAATATGTTATTTAAAGATCAACTCGATTTTGTTACACAACATATCAAGAAAAATAAGCTACGTGTCTTTATGACAGTGTTAGCAGCAACAATGGGCTGTGCATTTTTAATTGTCCTTGCATCTGTTGGATTTGGTCTACAGGATTCATTACGCAATGAAATACTATCAAATGAAAAAGTAACGAAAATTCAAGTGTTCGGTAATGAGCAGTTTACGGACGAACAAATACAGGAAATAAAAGGAATTGAGCACGTAGAAACCGTACTTGAAACAATTACAGTGAATGCATCTGCACATTCATTTTTTGATGGAAGGGATACAAGCTCTAATCTCTATGTTGCGAATATGCAGGATTTTGAGCAAGTAAATGGCAAGCTTGCAGAAGGGAAGTATCCATCTAAGCCAAATGAAATCATAGTCGGCTATCATTTTGCTCAAACCTTATTAAATGATGCTGAGCGCAAAATTATTGAAGAAAAAAATAAAAAGGCCGATGCAGAAGGCACATATTACGATGGTAAAAAAGAAGGGTATAAGGAATCTTTAATTGGCAAAGAAATCGAACTGTCATTAGCTCCTAACATTAGTGCAGCTAAAGAGACAGAGAAAATGAACTATACAATTGTGGGTGTGATGAAGGAACCTACCTATGATTGGATGATTAATAACGTTGTTTATATGGATATAAAACAAAAGCCAGCTTTAACCTCTAATTTTGCTTCAGCAACGGATGTTAAAGAGGATGAAATGTTTTATTCAGAATTTAATATTTTCGCTGATACGTTAGAAAATGTGAAGCCTATATTAGATAAGCTTAAAGATAAAGGTTATAGCGTGTATTCCATTACTGAACAATTAGATCAAATGAATGTATTTTTCCTTGTGCTAAAAATAGGTCTTATATTTGTTGGCACAATTGCTGTGTTAATTGCATCAATCGGTATTTTCAATACAATGACAATGGCAGTAACAGAGCGTACTCGTGAAATTGGTGTGTTAAAGGCTATTGGCGCAAGTCCTAAGCTTATTCAACGATTATTTTTAATGGAAAGTACGTTCATTGGTATCCTCGGTACTGTTATCGCAGTAATAATATCATATGCTATTAGCTTCGTAGCTAATGCCGCATTACCATTAATTTTACAGGCTGCAACAGGTGAAGAAGGTTTTAGAAATAACGATATTACATTTTCCTTGATCCCTTGGCAGCTTGTTGTTATTGCAGCAGCTATCAGTATTGGAGTGGCTATGATTTCAGGCTATCGTCCAGCCCGTAAAGCTACTAAAATCGATGTAATCCAAGCGTTACGACAAGAACTATAATAGAGAAGGCGATCCAAATGTTTTGGGCCGCCTTTTTCCCTTACAAATACAAAAAACTTACAGATATGTTTCTAACTCCTTTGCTAAGAATGGCTGGGCATTTAGCGAGGTTAAAAAATTATCGTAACGGGTACGCTGCTCAGAGCTCGGTTTTTTACCTGTGTGATAAGCACGGATAAGAATGTTTTTTGGTGTATTTTCCATGTCGATAAACTCCAGCAATTGTGCCTCATAGCCAACAAGAGATAAAATTTCAGCTCGAATAGCATCGGTAGCAAGTGCGGCAAATCGTTCACGTACAAGCCCGTGCTGAAGCATGATGTCAAGTGCTGGTGTATTTAATTGGCGATTTAACTCATGCTGACAGCAAGGAACGCTTAAGATAACCCTTGCTCCCCATTTCACAGCACGTGCTAATGCCATATCTGTAGCAACATCACATGCGTGTAATGTCACTACCATATCTACATTTGACTCACTATTATAATCGTTAATATCCCCTACTAAAAACTCAAGCTGCTCGTAACCTAAATCAGTTGCGATTTTGGAGCATTCTTCAATTACTTCTTTTTTTAAATCTAAGCCTGTAACACGAATATCTAAACCCTTTTCAACTTTTAAATAATGGTAAAGCGCAAAGGTTAGATAGGACTTTCCTGAGCCAAAATCTAAGATACGAACCTGACGATCCTTTGGTAAATAAGCAAGGGCATCATCAATAAATTCAATGAAGCGATTAATTTGTTTAAATTTATCATATTTTTGTTTTTTAACTTTTCCTTCTTCTGTTTGCACACCAAGACGAATTAAAAATGGATATGGTTGATCCTCTTTAAGAAGATAGTTTTTTTGGCGATTATGCGCTAAATTAATTTGCTTGGGGGCGACTGCTTTATCGGATTTCCATAGTACTTTATTCTTTTTGGATAGTTGGATTTGTACTTTTTCGTCTATAAAATCAATATGCGCTTGACGGTAATCATCAAAAAATAATGCAAGCCTTTCTGGAAAATCTTCTAGAAGGACATTTTCATGTTTTAAAATTCGTTCAAATTGGTATTCAATTTGTATATGATAAACATCCTTAAGCAAAATAGGCTTTAGCTTGATGCGCTTAACTTCATTTGATTTCATTCGTGGTTGACTAATGGTCGCGGTAACAAGTTGCTGTTGTAAAATTCTCTCTGTCAGTTGAGTTTTCATTTCTTCAAATATCATACTTTTTCGCCTTCTTTATTCTGTAATAGATGGCACTAGTTTAACACAGTTTATATAGAGCGATGATACTTTAATGATTATACAAAATATAGGTATAAAAGTATATTTATGGTATATTTAAGCGGAATAGTTGAAAAAGCGACAAGGAGGAGAAAATATGTCAGCTAACATGTATCAATTACTGGCGATTGTTATTTACATGGTCGCGATGCTAGGAATTGGCTGGTATGCATTTGTTAAAACATCTAATTTAACAGATTATATGCTTGGTGGTCGATCACTTGGCCCGGCTGTAACAGCCCTTAGTGCGGGAGCGGCGGATATGTCTGGCTGGCTCTTAATGGGTTTGCCAGGAGCCATATATTTATCAGGCTTGGTGGAAGCTTGGATTGCGGTTGGGTTAACCATAGGAGCCTATTTGAACTGGTTAGTTGTTGCACCACGACTGCGTGTTTATACACAGGTAACGAATGACTCCATCACCATTCCAAGCTATTTGGATAATCGTTTACGTGACAATACAAAGTTGATAAGAATTGCATCTGGTATTATTATTTTAATCTTTTTTACATTTTATGTATCATCGGGAATGGTAGCAGGAGGCAAATTTTTTGATAGTTCATTCGGCTATGACTATCATACGGGGTTATTAATTGTGTCAGCAGTTGTTGTGGCGTATACACTATTCGGTGGTTTTTTAGCGGTTAGTTATACCGATTTTTTACAAGGACTTATAATGTTTTTTGCACTTGTAACTGTACCATTATTTGGTTTGTTTTTAACGGGTGGTATAGGGGATACGATAGCCTCTATTAAGGCAGTTAATCCTGAGCACTTAAATATATTGCCAGCTACTGCAACAGCAGCAGGAATTATATCTTCCATCGCATGGGGATTAGGCTATTTTGGACAGCCACATATTATTGTTCGTTTTATGGCAATCAGCTCAGTGAAGGAGACGAAGCAGGCTCGACGTATTGGTATTGGCTGGATGATGCTTAGTCTATTTGGTGCAATTGGGACAGCATTGGTTGGTGTAGCCTATTTTGAACAAAATGCAAGTGAGTTAAAGGATGCTGAAACGGTATTTATTGTGCTTGGTCAAATTTTATTCCATCCCTTTATTGCAGGGATTATGCTAGCAGCCATATTAGCTGCGGTAATGAGTACAATTTCATCGCAATTAATTGTTACTTCTTCAGCACTTGTAGAAGATATTTATAAAGCATTATTTAATAAAACAGCAGACGATAAGCATTATGTATTCGTTGGGCGTATCGCTGTATTAGTTGTAGCCATTATAGCAGCCATTTTAGCCTGGAATCCAGACAGATCTATATTAGACTTAGTTGGCTTCGCATGGGCCGGCTTTGGTGCCGCATTTGGTCCAATCATACTATTGTCATTATATTGGAGAAAGCTCACAAATATAGGGGCACTCAGTGGGATGATAACAGGAGCTGTAACAGCCTTTATTTGGGGTAAGATTAAAGTTTTAGCTGATGCACTGTATGAGATTGTACCAGGCTTCGTTGTTTGTTTAATCGTTGCTGTAATTGTCAGTATTGTGACATATAGACCGAATAAAGAAATAGAAGAAGAATTTGAACGTACGGAAAAATTGTTAAAGGAAGAGAAATAAATAAAATGCGCCTTTTACAGGAGGGCGCATTTTCATGTTGTTGGAACACTATTATGTCAATGACATCAAGGTGACAAATAAAAAAAGTATAGCCCTTTTTCGAAACGAGGGGCTGATCTCCGTTCCGACTGAGTGCTTTCCTGCGAGTGTCAGATGAGCCGCTTCACTCACGTTGAGACAGACGAGACCCTGCACGGAGCGTCAGCGCAGGAAGCGGCTCGTCACTCGCGAGTAGACTGGAACGGAAATCACCTTCATTTGACTTAGTAGTGTTCACAAAGAGTCCCTTAACCATTTAGTTTTTCAACACTATGAAAAATCAACTTTTAAACGGCACGATTTAGGGCATTATATGGTAAGATGAAGAAAATTTGTCGTAAGAAACACCAAGTATTGGTGGGAGGATTGTGGATGAATAGAATCAAGGATGTCGATATATTGTTAGAAAAGGCCATATTAGTTGGCGTCAATTTACGAAATGATGAGCATTTTGATTATTCGGTGGAGGAGCTAAAAAATTTAGCAGAAGCTTTAAATGTGGAGGTAGTAGGGGTTGTTACTCAAAATTTAGAGCGTATTACGCCATCTCATTATGTGGGTACAGGCAAAATTCAAGAAATAAAAAACTTTTATGATGAAGCAAAGGCCAATCTAATCATTTTCAATGATGAATTGTCTCCTTCACAAATTCGTAATTTAGAGCGTGATTTGGAGACAAAGGTCATAGATCGGACGATGTTGATTTTAGATATTTTTGGACGTCGAGCTAAAACACGAGAATCACAGCTACAAGTAGAGTTAGCGCAGTTACAATATATGCTGCCTCGATTAGTTGGCTTGCACGCCTCTTTGAGCCGTCAAGGAGGAGGCACAGGTGGCGGCTTTAAAAACCGTGGAGCTGGGGAAACAAAGCTAGAGCTGGACCGTCGAAAAATCGAGGATCAAATTGCCAAAATTAAGAAAGAGCTAGAGCAAGTAAAGGAACAACGAGAAACACAGCGTAAACAACGACGCAAAAATGCCGTCCCTGTCGTTTCTATTGTTGGCTATACGAATGCTGGTAAGTCCACTATTATGAATCAACTGCTTGCTAAAATCGGGCAGGAAGATCATAAACAAGTGTTTGAAAAGGATATGCTATTTGCCACACTCGAAACATCTGTCCGCCAAATAGAACTACCTGATAAAAAGAGTTTTTTATTAACGGATACAGTTGGATTTGTTAGTAAATTACCACATCATTTAGTAAAGGCATTCCGTTCTACGCTAGAGGAAGCTCGTGATGCGGATTTGTTACTGCATGTTGTAGATGTGTCAAATGCTGAGCATGGTTTTATGATGGATGTAACGAATGAAACACTTAAAGCAGTAGGTGTTGAAGGAATACCAACTATTTATGTTTACAATAAAGCTGATTTGGCAAACGTTCCATACCCTGTTGTAAGTGGAGATAATATTTGGATCTCTGCAAAGCAGGGAGTAGGTTTGGAAGAATTACTACAATTGATACGTCAACATATATTTGCTAACTATGTGACGTGTAAAATGCTCATACCCTATGAACAAGGAACTATTGTGTCCTATTTAAATGAGCATGCTTCTGTTTATGACACAGAATATGAAGAAAATGGCACACTGCTCACTCTCGAAGTCAAGGAAGCTGATTATACGAAATATGAGGGATATGTAATTTCCTGATTTAAAAGCATGCTAGATGAATTTCTAGCATGCTTTTTTTTCATGGCGCGTTTGAAAGCCTTTGTGGATAATCCTAGCGTATATGTTAATACTATAAATAATCTGACTATAAAGTATTTTAGAATAATTTAATGTTCATTAGTGATTACATTGTGGTGAAAGAGTGAGAAAACTTAGATATATCAAAGGATTTGATATTATTATATAAAATTAAGTCATAATTTATAGAAAAATGATAAAATTTCAACATTTTTTATAACTCTTGATAAAGTTTTTAAAACACTTTAGTATGTTGAAACAAAGTTTTTTATCCATGAGAATGGGTAATAATATTTTTATTGAATAATGAAATTGGGAGAGGGTAATTGTTATGTCTACTAAAGATGAAATTGTAAAATCCGTCCCTCAAAATGGCTTTGTTGGACATCCTAAAGGGCTCTTTACATTATTTTTTACAGAATTTTGGGAACGATTCTCCTACTATGGTATGCGAGCGATTCTGATTTTCTTTATGTATTATGAATTGAATCAAGGCGGACTTGGTTTAGATCGTGGAACAGCAAACTCTATTATGGCGATTTATGGGTCACTCGTGTATATGTCAGGAATCATTGGAGGCTGGATTGCCGATCGATTGTTAGGTACACGTAAAACGATCTTTTATGGTGGCGTGTTAATCATGATCGGTCATTTACTGCTAGCTTTACCTGGTGGTATAGGCATGTTATTTACTTCAATGGCCTTTATTGTTATGGGGACAGGTTTATTAAAGCCAAACGTTTCAAGTATCGTTGGTGATATTTATGCTGAAACAGATAGCCGTCGTGATGCAGGGTTTTCAATTTTCTATATGGGTATTAATATGGGGGCATTCATTGCACCATTTATTGTCGGAACAATTGGACAAAAATTTAGTTTCCACCTGGGCTTCGGATTTGCAGGGTTAGGTATGCTAATTGGTTTAATTGTTTACAAATTAACAGAGAAAAAATATTTAGGATTAGCAGGCTTACAAGTCAATAATCCTTTAAAGCCAGAAGAGCGTAAAAAAGTCTTTACACAATTCGGTATAGCTACATTAGTTATTATCATTTTAGGTGCAATCGGTATTAAAACGGGCGTACTGACAATGAATGTATTCAGTTTAATCATTACAGCTTTAGGGATTATTATTCCAACGCTGTTCTTTATCTTTATGTATCGTAGTAAAAAAACTACACAGGATGAGAAATCTCGTCTACTTGCCTATATTCCGCTGTTTTTATCTGCTGTTATGTTTTGGGCAATTCAGGAACAAGGTGCTACTATTTTAGCAACGTATGCAGATTCACGTACACAGTTGAATATTGGTGGTTTTCACATTCAATCTTCATGGTTCCAGTCATTAAACCCATTATTCGTTATTACAATGGCTCCGTTATTTGCAATGCTATGGCTTAAATGGGGAGATAAACAACCAACTACACCTCGAAAATTTGCCTATTCGTTATTCTTTGCAGGACTATCATTCCTAGTAATGATGATTCCGGCATATTTATCAGGTGGAGAAGCATTAGTAAGTCCATGGTGGTTAGTCTTATCATTCTTTTTAGTCGTTGTCGGAGAGCTTTTGTTATCGCCAGTAGGGTTGTCAGCTACGACAAAATTAGCACCAAAGGCTTTTGCTGCACAAACGATGTCTCTATGGTTTTTAACTAGTGCTGCAGCGCAAGCAATTAATGCGCAACTTGTTAGAGTATATGAAGTTGTAAGCGAATTCACATATTTCGGCTTCTTAGGTTCTTTATCAATTTTTATCGGGATTATTTTATTAGTACTTTCGCCAATCATTTCAAAAGCTATGCGAGGTATTAACTAAATTAAAGGATGTAAGTACAGTTTATCGATGGCTGTACTTACATCTTTTTTTTTGATTTTAAAAACGATGGATAGAATTAATGAAATGATTGATAGGGGAGCTGAAGTGAAGGATAGAATTAACAAAGTGGGGGATAGAAGATATAAAATGCTTGATAGGAAGAGCTGTCGCAACAATTAGAGCTTTAGCTGTCGTTTTATTTGCTAAATATGGGTATAAGCTTCTATGAAAAGATTTTATTTTAGTTATAATAATCTTACTAGTATGAAAATTAAAGGAGCTGGTTGCTATGAAGGAAGCATTGGATCGTTTGAGGCCAAGATTAATGGAGATTTTCACGTATTTACATGCAAACCCAGAAGTAAGCTGGCATGAGGTTGAAACTACCAATTATATTTTTGATTTATTAACAAATGAAGGATTTTCACCTATACGCTTTAAAAACAGTACAGGGCTTTATGTTGACGTAGGAAAAGGCAGTCCTAAGGTTGGCTTGCGTACAGACATAGATGCATTATGGCAGGAGGTAGATGGTGTATTTCGAGCAAATCACTCCTGTGGGCATGATGGACATATGACGATGGCTATTGGTGCTTTATTGCTTTTGAAAGAGCAGGCCCAGTCATTTAAGGGTACTATTCGTGTAATATTTCAGCCCGCTGAAGAAAAAGGGACAGGCGCCTTATCTGTTCTAAAGGAGGGAGTTATTGATGATTTAGACTTTTTATTCGGTGTCCATGTAAGACCAGTGCATGAACTTGAAGATGGTACATATTGTGCTGCATTGTATCATGGTGCTTCACGATTAATGGAGGGAGAAATTATTGGTGAAGATGCACATGCAGCAAGACCACATCTTGGTGTAAATGCCATTGAGGTAGGAGCAACAATTATTGAAGATTTGAGAACGATTCATACAGATCCAATGGTTCCTGTATCCATCAAGATGACTAAATTCCATGCAGGGGGGGATTCTGGCAATATTATTCCGGGAAATGCGTCCTTCACGATCGATATTCGTGCACAGCAAAATGATGTTATGGATGCACTTGCACAAGGTGTAAAGCGAGTGATTGATTCCTCTAAAATCTTGCATAAAGTACAAATTGAATTAAGAACGGTTGCGAATATAGTCGCGGCTGAGGTAGACACTACTGCTCAATACATTATGGAACAGGCGATCGTCAAAGCGACCGGATTGTCGAATTTAAGAAAACCAGTTCGTACACCGGGGGGAGAGGATTTTCATCACTATGCAGTGCAACGACCCCATATAAAAACAAGTATGTTAGGTTTAGGCTGTGGATTAACACCAGGGCTACACCATCCAAAGATGAGATTTAAACAGGCGAGACTTGTAACGGGAGTTGAAATCCTGACAAGAGCTGTATTGTTAGCTTTGGAGTCGGGGAATACAAAGGAGGCATCAGCATAATGTTAGAAAGAGTGCGAATTCAAAAAATAATGACACCTACTGAGGTTGCAGAAGTGCAGAGTTTAAATGCGGAGATTTGGGGAACTCAGGCTATCCCCTCGCATCAATTATTGGCAGTTGTACAAAATGGTGGACTAGTACTAGGAGCTTATTTAGAGGAAAAGCTTATTGGCTTTAACTATTGTTTTGTAGGTTATCGAGAAGGGTTAATGTATTTGCACTCACACATGATTGGAGTGGAAAAAACATATCGTGAACAAGGTGTAGGAGAATTATTAAAGCACGCACAACAGGAATATGCCAAGGATCATGGGTTTAAGCTAGTGCATTGGCTATTTGAACCATTGGAAGCACGCATGGCTAATTTGTCGTTTTTGAAGCTGAATGCTTTTAGTTATCAGTATGAAAATGATTATTATGGTGCGCTCCAAGATGATTTTAACGAGGGGCTGCCATCAGATCGAATTGTTGTAGAATGGTGGATTGAACGTGATCGAGTAGAGGATAGTTTGGATGAGCTGGAAGAGGGGGCTGAAGAAATTGTACCGTGGTCTTTGACGGTAGATGGCTTACCTGTGCTAGATATCGATGGTAAATTCCAGCGAGAACAATCCTTTTTAAAAGATGCCTATTTATTACCTATCCCTCAATATTTACAAAAGATGAAAGTGGAAAGTCCTAAGCTTGCAGAGGACTGGCGTTATAAAGTTCGAACAATCTTAACAACATTATTTGAACAAGATTATGCCATTGTAAGAATGAAAAAAAACAAGGAATATGTGCATAGTTATCTATTAGTAAGACGCTCCTTATTAGCTTTATAATAAGGTTAAGGAGTGAATAATTGTGAAACTAGAAGAAATTATCGTTAGACATATAAAAATGCCGATGAAAGCACCTTTTACAACGAGCTTTGGCACCATTGACGAAAAAGAATTACTACTGATAGAAGCAAAAGATCAATTAGGCACGATAGGATGGGGAGAAGCAGTTGCCTTTGTAGCACCTTGGTATACGGAGGAAACATTAAAAACAACATGGCATATGCTGGATGACTTTTTGATACCTATTTTGTTACATAAGGAGATTGAGCACCCAGATGAGGTAAGAACTTTATTTTCCTCGATCCGACGTAATTGCATGGCAAAGGCATCAATTGAAGGTGCTGTATGGGATATTTATGCACAGCAAACAAATCAATCGTTGGCTAGAGCCTTAGGTGGCGAGAAGGAACGAATAGAGGTAGGCGTTAGTGTGGGCATTCAGCCTTCAAAGGAAATATTACTGAATGTCATACAAAACCATCTTGAGAAGGGTTATAAACGAGTGAAAGTGAAAATTAAGCCGGGTCATGACGTTGAAGTGGTACGTGCTATTCGTTCTGAGATGCCTGATTTAGCCTTGATGGTAGATGCTAATTCAGCTTATACATTAAACGATTTAGATGTATTGAAGCAACTTGATGCATATAATCTGTTAATGATTGAGCAGCCGTTAGCTGTAGATGATATTGTGGATCATGCAAAGCTGCAAGGTAAGTTAACAACACCTATTTGCTTAGACGAAAGCATTACTTGCTATGAGGATGCACGAAAAGCAATAGAGCTTGGTAGTTGTGGTGTTATAAATATCAAAATCGGACGGGTTGGCGGATTAACCGAAGCCAAGAGAATCCATGATTTATGTAAAGACAATAATATTCCAGTTTGGTGTGGCGGTATGCTAGAAGCAGGAATCGGACGAGCCCATAATATTGCATTAACATCGCTCAGCAATTTCATATTGCCTGGAGATACTGCAGGCTCTAGTCATTATTGGTATGAGGATATCATTTGTCCTGAAGTATTTGTGGAAGATGGCTATATAAATGTGCCGCAGACTATAGGAATAGGATATATACCTAATATGAAAGTAATTGAGAAGCTAACACTTAGCAAGAAGATTTACAAAAAATAATGTGGGGCGATTGAATTTTCAAAATCCCATAGTCTTTTTGATGGTATGCATCTCTTGAATTAGTGACTTTAACATCATAAACGAGGAGAGGACTGTTTGAAGAAAAGCTTGCAAATCGGTGGTGCCTATGTCGGGATTATCGTTGGTGCAGGATTTGCATCAGGGCAGGAGATTGTACTATATTTTACGAGCTATGGCTTTAAAGGAATTTACGGTGCATTTATTGCTACTTTTGGGTTTGCTTTAGTAGGCATGTGCATTGCTCAGATTAGCTCAAGATACCGTACAACATCACATAAGGATTTGATTTATCAAATATCTGGACAATCTATGGGTTTTGTGATGGATTATTTACTGTCGCTCTTCTTATTTGGTGTAGCGGTTATCATGTTTGCCGGAGCAGGTGCCACATTACAGCAAATGTTTGGGCTGCCTGTTTGGCTGGGAAGCATTTGCATGATTGTTCTGACGATAGCAACAGTCATGATGAATGTGAAAAGCATCATCAATATCATTGCAATTGCTACACCTTATCTGCTCATCATTGTATCCGTAATAGCAGTCTATTCATTAGCCACTATGGATTTTACCTTTGTAGAACAAGCTGTTATCGCTCAGCAGGTACAAATAAGTACTAAAAGCTGGTGGATGACAGCTTTACTCTATATGTCTTTTAATATCGGTGTTTGTTTTTCACTGTTAACAGTTATGTGTGGTGCTATTCGTAATGAAAAGGTTGCGGGTATGGGAGGTATTATTGGAGGGATTTTACTAGGAGCTTTAATATTGCTAATTAATCTTTCTCTGCTTGCCAAAATGAATGTCATAGTAGGAATTGACATACCGATGCTAGCATTGGCAAATGAAATTCACCCATTCGTTGGTCTTCTAATGTCCTTCTCTCTATTAGGAATGATTTATAATACTGCAGTAGGAATGTTCTATTCCTTCATGGTACGTTTTTTTAAACCTAACATGCCAAGTTTTAAGGTAGCAAGCATCATTATTGGCATCTTGGGCTTTTTTGCAAGCCTTGCTGGATTTACGACACTTGTGGCAAAGCTATATGCTGTAATGGGATATGTTGGTTTTATATTAGTGATTTTTATTATTTTTGCATGGCTCAGAAGAAATCAACGTATAGCTTAATTAAAAAGGTGATTGAGGGAAGATAAGTATTTTATTCTCAATTACCTTTTTACTTTGTATAAGAAATTTGAAGAATAATTGAAAGTTTCTAATTTGTGAAATAGTAGAAGGCGTTGCTATTTTGTTATTTATGCTCGCTTTTAAAGGATTCTCATAAAAACGAGAACAATTCTCATTTATAGGTTGACTGAGAATGAAAACACACTTATAATGAGAATCGTGAGTAATGATAATCATTTTCACTAGAGAATGGATTACGAGCTAAAATGAATCTACCGGGGATTACAATGAAAATAAGATATCTTTTAACAGCAACTGTAGTGTTGTCAATTGTGTCACTGTTTATCGGGGTAGTGAATATTAAACCGAGTGATCTATTAGACTTCCAATCAGAAGAAACTAGACTATTTTTAATTAGTCGTGTACCAAGACTTGTAGCCATTTTACTGGCAGGTGCAGGTATGAGTATTGCTGGTTTAATTATGCAAAGCTTAAGTAGGAATAAGTTTGTGTCACCCACAACAGCAGGTACTTTAGATGCCACAAAGCTGGGTGTGCTGATTTCGATGATGTTTTTTACGAATGTCACGTACTTTCAAAAAATTTCCTTCGCTTTCATATTTGCTTTAGCCGGCACACTACTATTTATGCAAATATTAAATCGAATAAAATTTAAAGATGCAATCTTTATACCGCTTATTGGCTTGATGTTTGGGAATATCCTTTCGTCTATTACGACATTCTTTGCGTATAAGGCAGATATTATCCAAAACATTTCTGCATGGTTACAAGGAGATTTCTCATTAATGATGAAAGGTCGTTATGAACTTTTATACATAAGTGTACCCGTGCTGATTTTAGCTTACATTTATGCAAACCGTTTCACAGTGGCTGGTATGGGTGAGGACTTTGCTAAAAACCTTGGTCTCTCCTACAAGTTCGTAGTGAATTTTGGTTTAGTGCTAGTAGCCCTTATTTCAACAACTGTGGTGCTTACCGTTGGTGTGATTCCTTTCCTTGGTTTAATCATTCCAAATATCATTTCGCTGTTCAAGGGGGATAATCTTGCTAAAACATTACCACATACAGCTTTGCTAGGGATGTCGTTCTTATTATTATGCGACATTTTAGGGCGTGTGCTAATTTTCCCTTATGAAATTCCAATTAGTATGACAGTTGGTGTCATCGGAAGTGCGATCTTCCTAATTATGTTGTTTAGGGGGAAAGCATATGCGTAACCATACAAAGATGTTGATTTTAATTGGTCTTGCAGTAGCCTCTATCTTACTGTATGTATTTTATGAACTAAATGGAAACTATCATTATGCGTTCCCTCGCCGCCTTATTAAGGTTGTAGCGATGTCATTAACAGGAATAGCTATTGCATATTCTACAGTAGTTTTTCAAACCATTACACATAACCGTATTTTAACGCCAAGTGTAATGGGACTCGATGCGTTATATATGATGGTTCAAACAATCATCTACTATTTCTTTGGTTCAATGTCAATATTTGTGATTAGCGCTCAATACAATTTTTTACTTGCTGTTTCAGCAATGGTTGTCTTTGCGTTAATTTTCTATCGTGTATTGTTCAAAGAGGGAAAGCGTCCAATTTACTTTTTGCTGCTTGTTGGTATGATAGTAGGAACGTTTTTAGGCAGCGTTACAACGTTCTTCCAAGTATTAATTGATCCGAATGAATTTTTAAGCTTACAAAGTAAAATGTTTGCAAGCTTCAATAATGTGAATTCGGATTTAGTGTGGCTTGCAGCTATTGCAATTGTCCTTGCCTTTATCTATGGCTGGCGTCATGTGAGCCAATTAGACGTGATGTCCCTTGGTCGTGATACAGCTATTAACTTGGGAGTGCCATACGATAAGCTTGTACAGCGTATGCTTATACTGTCCTCGGTATTAATTGCAGTATCTACTGCTCTTGTTGGACCCATTACATTCTTTGGTTTAATCGTAGCGAATTTATCGTATCAATTTTTCAAAACGTACAAGCACTCTGTGTTAATAGCGGGTTCTTGTGTGATGAGTATTGTTGCTTTAGTCGGTGGTCAGTGGATGGTCGAACGTATTTTCAACTTTGATACAACACTTAGCGTTATTATAAACTTTGTAGGTGGCGTGTACTTCATCTACTTATTATTGAAGGAAAGTAGGTCAGCAGGATGATCCAAGTAAAGGAACTCTCCAAGTTTTTTGGTAAAAAACCGGTCATTCAAGATGTCAGTGTCGACGTTGCACCAGGGAAGATTACATCATTTATTGGACCGAATGGTGCAGGTAAATCAACATTACTTTCAATGGTAAGCCGTTTACTAAATGCAGATACTGGAGAAGTATTACTCGATAAATCAGATGTACGTCGTTGGAAATCAGATGACTTTGCGAAACGTGTTTCTATTTTGAAGCAATCAAACTATATGAATGTACGTCTAACCATTCGTGAGCTTGTATCATTTGGTCGTTTCCCTTATTCAAAAGGAAATTTAAAGCCAGAGGATGAGCAAAAGGTAGATGAAGCTATTCAATATATGAATTTAGATGATATGCAGCACAATTATTTAGATGAATTATCAGGTGGTCAACGTCAGCGTGCATTTATTGCTATGGTTATTGCTCAGGATACAGACTATATATTACTTGACGAACCACTTAACAATTTAGATATGAAGCACTCTGTGCAAATCATGAAAATTTTACGAAAGCTAGTGGATGAGCTAGGTAAAACGGTTGTTATTGTATTGCATGATATTAACTTTGCATCTGTATATTCCGATCATATCGTAGCTTTAAAAAATGGACGTGTTGTGAAAGACGGACCAACAAACGACATCATCAACTCAGACGCTTTGAAGGAAATCTATGATATGGATATCCCTGTTCAAGAGCAGAATGGCTGTCGTATATGCGTGTATTTTAACTCTTAGTAGTAATAGATGGTTCAACCATCATTAAACTATAAATTATAATTTTAAAGGAGCAATTTTACAATGAAGAATTGGAAATTACTTACTGTATTAATGGCGATGATGCTATTAGTATTAGCTGCTTGTAGTTCTAAGGAAGAAGCTAAAGAAGAAGATAAAGGTACGACAACTGATAAACCAGCGGAAGAACAAAAAGGAGAAGCTTCAGCTTACCCAATCACAATTCCAGGTAGCACAAGTGGAGAAAGTACATTTGAAGAAGTAACACTTAAAGAACAACCAAAAAACGTTGTAGTATTTGACTACGGTTTCCTTGATACTTTAGATGCTTTAGGAGTAGAAGTTGCAGGTCTTCCTCAACAATCAGTTCCTGGCTATCTAAGCAAATATACTGATACAACTTACGTAAACGTTGGTTCTTTAAAAGAGCCTGATTTCGAAGCGATTTCTTCAATGGCTCCTGATATTATTTTCATTTCTGGTCGTCAAGCTTCAGCTTATGAGGAACTTTCTAAAATCGCACCTACAGTATTTGTTGGTGTAGATAACGCTAATTTTGTAGAATCATTCAAAACGAATACTGAATTAGCTGGTAAAATTTTTGGTAAAGAAAAAGAAGCTGCTGATGCATTTGCTGCATACCAAGCTAAAGTAGAAGAAGTAAAAGCAAAAACTGCTGCATCAGAAGAGAAAGCTTTAATCGTTTTAGGTTCTGAAGGCTCATTATCTGCATATGGTGTTGGCTCACGCTTTGGTGTGATTCATGATGTATTTGGTGTAAAAGCTGCTGATGAAAACATTAAAGTTGATACTCATGGTGACAATGTAAGCTTTGAATATATTCGTGATACAAACCCAGATATTTTATTTGTAGTTGACCGTGACGCCGCAGTTAACCCAGAAGGTGAGTCAGGTACAAAAGCTGCAATTGAAAACGAAATCGTTAGTGCTACTAACGCTGCGAAAAACAGCAAAATCTTCTATCTTGATCCACAAGTATGGTATTTATCAGGTGGCGGATTAACTTCTGAAACACAAAAAGTAGAAGATGTTTTAAAGGCGTTTAATTAATATGTTTGTACAAATTAAACGTATCGTAGTGACGGAAGGGAATTCGGATAAGGTTGTGGAACGTTTTGGCGTTAAACCAGACGGGCCATCATTGCTTGAGCGACAACCTGGCTTTGTTGATAAGCAAGTCCTTGTTAAAAAAGTGCGCCGTGGTGATGAGGAAGTGCTAATCATGGTTCGTTGGGAATCAGAGGAAGCATGGAAAAATTGGGAGAAGAGTCCCGAGCATATTGCAGGTCACAAGGCAAGTGCAGGAAAGCCGAAGCCTGAATACGTTATTGAAAGCGGGCAAGAAGTTTACTATGTAAAAGGTTAATATTTAAAGGTGTCTTCAAAGTAATTTGAGGCACCTTTTTTGATGTAAAAGAGGGGAAGAAAGGGAAGGCAACAAGATTCCTTCCCATAGACTGATAAGAGATCGAGGAATTTGCGGATTTTTGATGAATCGTACAATCTAGCATTTAGAAATAAATTAATGTTTTATTGATGCTCTATTCCATGTATTAAAGGCCTTAGTAATATTAAAAGAAATACCACTATCATTAATGGAAACGCCAGCTAAATTGGCAGTAGAGTGATAGTTAGTCCAATTCGTTTCCTTCACTGTTGATAAATCCCCTGAAGAGGAGATGTCGATTGCTACATCAGTATTACTATGATAGATGGAGGAGCCAATTAAATTCTCCGCCTTGCCAATAATTGAAGTATTGGAGTCGTCACTAGTCATAGATGCACCTCTTGCATTAATAATGGTGCAATATGCAGTTGTATATAGAATTGGTGCATTAATATTCAGCCCAGAAGTAAATGGAATGACTAAAGGTGAAACGGAGGAGCCTTCTTCAAAAACTCTTATAATTCCGTAGGGTTCGATAAACATGTCCAACCTCTGTTGAAAAGTATCTTCAAATCCAGGTATCTCACTAATGAAATTTGATAATGTAGTATTATTTTTATATTCTGCCAAGGTTTCCAGGTAAGCTTGTTGCTCGGCTTTAATGATAATCTGTTCAATACTGTGTTGTTCATGTGAAGGTTTTTTGATGATAATTTCTTCTTCTGAGACAGAAATTGCGCAAGAAAAAGTAGCCGTAAGGATTAAAACATTTTCATTTACTCCATTTTTCATTTCAATCACTCCCAGTTTCGGAGAATCTTCAATAGACTTAAATTCTTCCTTTATTTAAATATTGATTACTTAAAATTACATACCATATGCCCAAATGTTTAATCGTAGCTTAATTTAAGCGTAACATCAGTAAGGACGCCATTTCAATGGTGAGTTTACGCCAAAAAATGGCGGTCAATCATACAACACCGCCACTTTTTTACTAATTCTTAACAAAAAAATGGCGTGGTCTCTACGAATACCGCCATTTTTTGGCGGTATTTACATCAAAATAGAGTGGAAAATATTTCATAAAAATTGAACTGTGTAGTATTATTTCCCATTTAAATGTATAATATTTAGTAATATAATTAAAGGGGGAAGGGACTATTGAAGGGGTTGGATGAACATATTAATGAATCATTGGACATTCTTTTGGAAAATGAGACTTTGATGGGCTATGATTTAAAATCGATGCTAAAAAGCTTTAAAGAAGAAAAAAGAACGGAAGGCTATTCATTTGGCAGACTCTGTGTTTTGCATTATGAGGCATTTACAGATTGTTTCGATGAGGACATATATAAAGTAGCCGCAGCTATTGAGCTTCTAATTTTGTCCTTTGATATTATAGATGACTTGCAAGATAAGGATTCAGATAATAGTTGGAGTAAAACACCTGAGTTATCATTAAATGTTGCATTAGCTATGTTAGTTATGACTTCTAAAATAATACGTGAAACCTCTTTTGAACACAAAAATAAGGCTAATCAAATCCTTGAAGAGCACGCATTAGGGAGTATTAATGGACAACAGCTTGACTTGCTCAATAGTTGTAGAGATGAGCAGTCATATATACAAATGATTGAACAAAAATCAGGCTCATTAACAGCACTGAGCTGCTTAATAGGGGAAGTGCTAGCGAAAGGCGAAATCACTTCTCAGGTGAAGGAATATAGTAAATACATAGGCATAATTCAACAAATCAAAAATGATATTCAAGGTTTAAAAACTTGGGGTCCAAAAAATGATCTGCTAAATAAAAGATACTCACTGCCTATTATTTATCTTTTATCACAAAAAAATGATGTTTCAAAATCTGTAAAAAACTATTATAATGATGATATAGTTGCAGTTTTGGATAATAATGCTACAGAAAACGAGTTGACAAATGGCGGTGCAATACGTTATGCCATTACCATTAAAAATGTCTATAAGTTTAAAGCATTGAGTTATCTTGAAAATGTAGCTATAAACGAAGTAGGTAAAGAATACCTAAAAAAACTAATGAAATGAGGAGAGATTATTATGATGAACGTAATTCAGTATCTAGAACAAAACCCATCCCTAGTTACACTATTGAAGGAACAGAAAGCCTCATTGATTGGAATTTCAGCTGTGGAACAAAAAGCAATACTTGATTCATTTGAAGAAGACTTATGCGTACAAAGTGGCCTTTGGAATTAAGTTTAATAAAACGTAAATGGTTTCTGCTTGCTGTAAGTGCTTACATAGGGCTAGGTTTTTACCTGCTCTATGTTACTTATAGCAAGCCTTATTTGGGTATAGATTTAAAAGAGGATAGTGGAAGTTGGGTTGTTACTAATTCGTACTATAAACAATGGGGGAATGGGCAGAATATCTCGGTAGGAGATATTGTTTTAACTGTGGATGGCATTCCAACCGAAGATGTACCAAATGTTAAGCATGATTTTATAATTAGAGCAGCAAGCTTATTAACCATTAAGAAAACTGATGGGCAAATTATAGAAATACCAATAAGTAATAAAGATATTCCTGATCAAGTATATTATGTCCTAGTAATACCAGCCTGTTTTTATTTCTTAACTTTAATAATTGTAATTTATTTAGTTAAAAAACAGAAGAATACATTTCTTTTAAGCTTACTTACATTATTTATGCTAACTGTTTCAATGGCTTATGTTAGCATAGGGTCTTCTGGTAGTTTAAATAAGCTTGGAATCGTCATTAACCGTGGAAGCATGTTACTATGCCTAGTGTTATTACTACACTTTTTAAGAAATTATTATACATTTTTAAAAACCAACTGGTTGCTTTCTAACAATATTAAATTACTTTATTTACTACCCGTGATAGCCATGGTTTTGGGTTGTATAGGCATTGTATATCCATCTACTCATAATTTACTTTCTAATGTTGTATTAGCTGTTTTCTTCATTTTTCTTATTACCATACTTAGTATATTATTGCTAAGCTATTTCAAATATAAATCGCCTCAGTTGAAGATGTTGCTGAGTAGTATAATGATTCCTTTTCTACCATTCCTATTTTTCTATGCATTCCCTAACATCCTATTTCACAAATACATTCTTTCAGCTGAAATTAGTGCTCTATTTTTATTATTAATTCCTTTTAGTTTTATCTTTACACAGCTAGCTGAACGATTATTTGATATTGAATACCATATTACAAGACTCCGTTATTATGTGATTTTTTCATTATTGTTTACTGTGTGGTCTACAGCTGGCTTATACTGGATTGCTGGTAAATACTTAACGATGTCTGTTATATCAGGTGTCTCATTCTTTACCTTTGTATCTTTAGTTGTACTTTTTTACATAAAAGAAAAGGTTGATTATCGAAAACGAAAAATCCTATTTTCAACAAAAGGAGATTACATACATCAGCTATATACTGCAGTAGATCGAATTGGTAAAACTATTAAAATAGATGAATTGTTAAAGAAATTTGCACAAGAGATTTCGCTGCATCTTGAGCTAGAGCATGTATTTGTACTAACTTATGATTATGACATACATCAATTTACTTCAACAGTTGAGGGAGGACTTCCGTTTGATCCTATAGTCATAGAGGATTTAAAATTGGGAGAGATAAGAAAAATTGATAAAGTCTATATAGCCTTTCTCCATCAGGATGCTCATTGTAAAAGAGCCTTAGTATTGGGACATAACAATTCGATTCATTTAAAGGAAGAAGAGCTTTTATGGCTTGAATTGCTACTGCTCTATGTAAATAATTTTATTGAAAATACAAAGATGGTGGAAGAACTGATAGAGGAATTAAAGCATATGAAGCAGGCAGACAATAGTCATTTACCTTGGTTAAACAAACTACTATGGCTACGCTTTGAAGAAGAAAAATATCAATTAGCGCAGGAATTACATGATACCAATTTGCAAGAGCAGCTGCATATTGCTCGAGAGGTTGACGTCCTTGTCAATGCAAAGGATATGACAGAAGATATTCAGCAAAAGCTTGCAAAGATTCATAAGCAAATGGTTGGTTCCTTACATGATTTGAGAACCTATTGTGAAAATTTGAAGCCTCCATTACTTGATACATTAGGATTAAATGCGGCATTAGAGAAGCTGATTCGAAAAGTAACAGAGAGAGCTAATTTTATGTTACTTTATACGATAGATCGCCTTTACCTAGAGGATGAACGCATGAATTTAATGATCTATCGACTCTTCCAAGAAATACTCAATAACGCTTTAAAACATTCCTATGCGAGAACGGTTGAAATCCACCTTCAAGAGACAAACGATGGATTTGAAATTTTTTACAAAGATGATGGTGTAGGATGCAATGTTGATGATATTATTATTGCAGAGTCAATGGGAATTCGGGGTATGCAAGAGCGTGTAAAAGCCTTTAATGGGCATTTTTATATTGATTCGCAAATTGAAGAAGGGATGTTGATTAGAATTACAGTAAAAGAAGGAAGTGACACACTTGATTACGATGCTCATAGTGGATGATCACCCTATTGTGTTAGAGGGAACAAAAAATTTATTTCAAGAAAATGAAGACATTATCGTTGATACAGAATGCGACGCAACAAATGTTATCCAGAGAATTAGAAATAATCCCCATGATATTTATTTAATAGATATTAATATGCCATTAGAAAATGGTATAAACTTAGCTCGTAACATTAAAGCTATTCAGTCAAAAGCTTCAATTATTCTTTATACTGGTGATGATATTACGGATTATTATCCACTTATCTTAGAACGGAAAATAGAAGGAATTTTGGCGAAAACAGCATCCAAGGAACAAATATTACGAACTATACGAGCTATTGCAAATGGAGAAATCGTCTTACCTCAAAATTTCTTAGACTTTCTTGATAATAGATTTAAATTGCAAGATGCTAAACTTGATATTCATTTAAATGAAAAAGAAAAGAAAATTTTACGATTAATTGCCGAAGGACATACGAATAAGGCAATAGCAATTGAGTTAAATATCCCTCAGCGAACAACAGAAAGATATTTAACACAGTTGTTTTCTTTGCTAAATGTTGACTCGCGTACGGAGGCTGTAAATCTTGCTGAAAGAATGAATTTACTTTAGTTCAACTATATGTTATACTAAAATGGTACTGGTATATATTTCAATAAAAAGGGAGACATTAGGTAGTTTTAAACTCCCATATATTAACTTAGGTAATATTTCCTTATAAACAATGCTAAGTGCCTATGTTTTTCTATTGACACCGCCAAAAAATGGCGGTGTTTTTTATATATACGCCAAATCACGCCGAATATTTGAGTAAAGACCGCCATGAAATTGGCGTAAACCTAACGTTGAAATGGCGGTATAAGTACTGGTACGCTTAAGTTAATCGTGGTTAAGTAAATTTTGCTGCAGTAAGTAATGATAGATGAGAAAATTTAGTGAAAATAGGTAACCTTGCTATCTATAAATAAAGTAGAAATTGTAGATTTTTTAAAGTTACTAGCTAGTCAACGTACTTCACCATAAAACTTTATATAAAGGTAGGCGTGTATTTTGAAAGTAGAACTTGAAAATTTATTTTCTATAGATGAATCTAATCAAGATCAAGTCATTAAAGTTTATAATCGCTATGGAATTTTTATCGGTGCGCCTGAAATTAGAAAAAGAAATTTAAAGGCATCATTTAATCCTATTTTTACGTTAAATGAGGAAGTGACATATGAACAGGTGGCTGCATTATATAAATCTTTGGAGCGCGAATTAGGGATTGTTTCTATCGGAGAACGCTTTTACTTTGATTTTTCAGATAGTGAATATGAACAAGCACCATTGTTTACGTTAAATTCAACAGGCAATTCTCCTGATATGTTTTTAGATGATAAGGGAACTTTATTTTCTATAAGTACTCATTGCCAGCATTGTGGGCTAATGGAAAAAGAGCAGCTTTCACCAATTGTTATTGATACAACAGAAATGAAAGATCGCCATCTTGTACATGTGAGCGGATATTGGATAGCTTCACAGGAATTAGTAGCATTAATTAAGCAAGAGAACATTCAAGGCTATGAGATTCTTGAGGTAATTCATCAAGGACCAGAGAAGGGTAAGCAAAAGGCATTTCAAATTATTCCGACACAAGTATTGCCTGAATGTAGTAATGAAAGAGTGAAGTTATATTTTGCAACAGAGCAACCTCCATGTCGATGTGGGTTAAGTGGAGTTATTAATGGTCCAGATATATACAAGAATGAAGATTTGAAGGATCTGACTGGTGATATATTCTACTCGGCAGAATGGAGTCATGATGGTAGATATTTGTACCGAAAAACTTTGTTTAGTAGAAAGTTCAGAGAAATTATTATTAAAAACAATATTTCTCGTGAGGTAAGGGGCGAGAAGGATAAAAACTTTGGACCTAGAGATTGGTTATTTGACCCTGTACTATTAAAATAAGCTCTCTGACAATGATATAAAGGTGAGGAAGTGTTTATTTTGTTTAGAAAAATAATACCTATCATTGCAATCTTGTTTATCGCTGCATTAGCTATTTCTAATTATCTCAATAAAACTGATATAATAACATTTGTTATGGTTCAAGAAACGAAAGCAATTGTTCATTGATTTAGACAAATGGATATTCACCTCTTGCTAATTAAAATATGATATGATGTGGAAAATAAAACAGCAGGAATAGCAATATGAGGTGAAGTAAGATATGAAAACTTTGGTATATCCATTAGCATTATTAACACTAATTATCTACTGTGTGCTACAAGCTACTTTTCAAAGTAATTCTATTGAAAATTTCGATACACAAATGGCAGAGCTACTTTTCGGGAATCGTCCTATTGAATTTTTTCATTATATTGGAGAGCCTGCATTTGTAGTTGCTGTAGCCCTTGTTTTAATTGTTTATTTAGCCTGGCAGGCAAAAAATTATAGAGGGATTTTATTTGTATTGTTAACGGTAGCGGGTGGTAATGTACTGAATCAAATTTTAAAAAAATGGGTGCAACGTCCCCGACCTGAAATCGAGGATCAACTAACATCCTTCAGTTTTCCATCTGGACATTCTATGACGGGAATTTTGTATTTATTCACAACAGCCTATATTTTATCGGAAAACAATAGTAAAGGACGTAAAATATTGCTTTGGATTGGCGCAATCATTTTAACTGTTCTTATTGGTTTGTCTCGAGTTGCTGGTGCGCGTCATTTTGCTTCTGATGTGTTAGCTGGCTGGAGCATGGGCTATACTTGGTTCATCATTTGTATGTTTTGGTATGAACGTCGTAAGCGATATTTTCAAAGAAATCAAAAATAACATGTAGAAAAGGGAGCTAGCTTAACAAGCATAGCTCCCTTTGCTGTATAGAAATTAAGCAGCTCATGATAAGGAAACAGCTTGTTCAACCCCAATAAGCTTTTTTACAACCTTTAAGCAGTCGTGAAATGTTTCGAATGGTTTATAGGGAAGATCAAGCTCTTTACAGCGTGTTATAAGATGATCTCTCGCAAGTACTAAATCTGCCTGTTTAGCAGCTTCAAAGTCAGATAGGGAGTCTCCAATCACAATTTTAAAATGATCACTCTGTGTAACCTTACGCATGACACTTGGCTTACAACAGCCGCAACCCTGCGTATTAAACTTAGAACAATCCTCATCACAACTGTTTGGAAAGACGAGCTTGATTTGCTGCCCCGAAAAATCAGCGCTATTACAATATATGCCTGAAAATGGTCCATATTTTTCTAACAGTGGTTCTATGAAAAAATCAACTCCACCACTAACGATATAAAATGGAATCTGATTTTCCTGTGCAAAGTTCACAAAATCCCCAAAACCCTCACGTAAAACGACCGTATCTAATAAATAGTCGATTACAGCTTCTTTTTGGTTACTTGACAATAGCTCGAACATTGCTGAAACACCCTCTTTAAAGGATATGGTTTGTTCCATCATTGCTTTTGCGATTTTCTCAGAATCCTCTGGTACGAATTGAATCATAAGTGAGACGATATTATCAGTTTCTGTTATAGTGCCATCGAAATCACAGAAAATAATTGGTTTCAAGCTACTTCCTCCTTCAAGAAAAAACGTCTACTTTTTCAGTAGACGTTTAATACATTACTTTACTTGTATACCATGTTCATCGGCTTTTGTTAAGATAATTTGATGTTCTGGGAATTGATTTTTCATAATCTTTACAAAATCGTCAGCAATTGTGGTTGGAATAATAGAAATAAGCGTTGGTCCTGCCCCACTTAATGCTGTTCCAAAAGCACCATTCGCCTTCGCCGCTTCATGAATTTCTGTATAGTTTGGAATTAATTTTGCACGGAATGGCTCATGGAATAAGTCAGCTTCCATATAGCGGCCTGCCCGCTCGAAATCACGTGCCATTAATGCAGCTGCTAACATATTGGCATTTGCTGAAGCATGCACTGCATATGTGCGATCAAATTGCTCTGGTAACACAGAACGAGATTCACTTGTTTTTAGTTCAACATCAGGCACAAAAACAACAAAGGCAGTGTCAATATCATTGACATGGAATGTATCGACAACGCCATTCTCATCCATTGAAGAAATGGTTAAGCCGCCTAATACTGAGGCAGTTGCATTATCTGGGTGTCCTTCGATTTGTGAGGATAAATTAAGTTTATCCTGTACAGATAAGCCTAACTCACAAACTTGGTTAGCAAGCTCAATACCAGCTACTATAACGGCCGCGCTGCTTCCTAAACCACGGGCTAATGGAAGCTCGCTTGCCATCTCTACACGACAGGCAGGGAGCTGCTTACCGAATTGATCAGCAATTTTTTTGGCAATTACGTATAGTAAATGCTCTTCTAACTCAAACTCTTTAGGACCATTATCATCGAGGTGGATAATTTCCCAGTTTTCTTGAACAGAAACAGTTAGTTTTAAGTAAAGGGACAAGCCAAGTCCTATTGAATCAAAGCCAGGGCCTAGATTGGCTGTGCTCCCAGGAACTGAGATTTGCCACATTTTACTCATAGTACGCCCTCAATATATTGGCGAATTTCTTCTTCATTATTTTTAAGAGAAACAACCTCTACTGTTGAAACATTCATGGCAGTATCGGGATCTTTTAGTCCATTACCTGTAAATACTGTAACAACCTTCGAGCCTTTAGCGATTTTACCATTTTCAACGGATTTAATAACACCGGCCAAAGAGGCAGCAGAACCAGGTTCAACGAAAATGCCTTCTGTACCAGCAATTAATTTATAGGCTGCGACAATTTCTTCGTCTGTTACGGAATCAATAATGCCGCCAGACTCATCCCGAGCCGCCTCTGCTAATTTCCAGCTTGCAGGATTTCCTATACGAATTGCTGTTGCCACAGTTTCTGGTTCAGCAATTGGTTCTCCTTTTACAATGGCAGCGGCACCTTCTGCTTCAAAGCCATACATCTTTGGAAGACCGCAGTTTTTTGCACTGTTGTATTCTTTAAAGCCTTTCCAGTATGCAGTAATGTTACCTGCGTTACCAACAGGGATGCATAGATAATCTGGTGCTGCACCTAAAGCATCTACTATTTCAAATGATGCTGTTTTTTGCCCTTCAATGCGATATGGATTTACTGAGTTTACAAGAGCTACAGGAGTAGTTTCACTTACTTGACGAACAATGTTTAAGGCATCGTCAAAGTTTCCGTCGATTTCGATAATCTTTGCACCATACATTGTTGCCTGTGCCAGCTTACCTAGAGCTACTTTGCCCTTAGGAATAACTACAATAGACTGGATTCCAGCACGCGTTGCATAAGCAGCAGCTGCGGCTGAAGTGTTACCTGTAGACGCACAAATTAC
The DNA here is from genome assembly GCF_050272555.1 of Lysinibacillus sp. NPDC047702. Classification (NCBI taxonomy): domain Bacteria; kingdom Bacillati; phylum Bacillota; class Bacilli; order Caryophanales; family Bacillaceae; genus Lysinibacillus; species Lysinibacillus sp. NPDC047702. Next base: position 213,053 of record NZ_JBNNMG010000001.1, read on the forward strand.
GCATTTGCTTCCATCTTCAATTGCCTTTGCAACGGCAAATACCATACCTCTATCTTTAAATGAGCCTGTTGGATTTGCCCCTTCGATTTTTCCATAAAGCTCAATCCCAAGTTCTTTAGATAGGTTTACCAAATGTATAAGAGGTGTATTACCTTCATTTAAAGTTAGGGCAGGTGTATTTTCTGTTACGGGTAAAAATTGTTTATATTCTTCAATTAGGCCTTTCCACATAACGTTTACGATCTCCTTTTGTTCTTATAGAAAGAACAGTTGTTTTTATATAAAAGACATTTTAACGCAAATCGTACTATATTTTCAATAGCATTTCAGAAATTGTCGAAACAATTCGGTAATTTGAATATTGCTTGTCACTTTCTTGAAACAACTGTATAGTATACACATAATGTAAAGTCAAGTGTAAAGACAGGTGGTTAAATGACAACAAACGGGGTTACAACAAATAAGCCTCAACAATCTATCTCACGTAACAAGCTTTTAGGGGTAGCGGGCGTTGGCTGGCTTTTCGATGCAATGGATGTAGGAATTTTATCGTTCGTCATTGCAGCCTTAGCTGCTGATTGGGGGCTGGAACCAAATCAATCAGGTTGGATAGGCAGCATTAATTCTATTGGGATGGCTGTAGGGGCACTCGTTTTCGGTGTATTTGCAGATAAAGTGGGCAGAAAGCAAATCTTTATGTGGACATTGGTATTGTTTTCAATTGCAAGCGGTCTGTCCGCATTTACAACTACTTTATTTGGATTTATGGCCTTGCGCTTTTTAGTAGGCATGGGGCTTGGAGGAGAGCTTCCTGTTGCCTCAACATTAGTCTCTGAGAGTGTTGAAGCTAAGGAAAGAGGAAGAGTAGTTGTTTTACTAGAAAGCTTCTGGGCAGCAGGATGGTTAATTGCTGCATTGATATCATATTTTGTTATTCCTACATGGGGATGGCGTGTTGCTTTATTGTTAACAGCGCTTCCAGCAGTATATGCAATTTATCTTCGCTGGCATTTACCAGATTCACCTCAGTTTACTGTAAAAGCAGAATCGAAGAAACGTAGTATAAGACAAAATATTGTGGAAGTATGGTCGAAGAAATATGCGCGTTCCACTTTTATGCTGTGGGTGCTATGGTTCACGGTAGTATTCTCATATTATGGAATGTTTTTATGGCTCCCTAGTGTAATGGTTGGTAAAGGCTTTGATATGATCTCTAGCTTTAAGTATGTGCTAATTATGACACTTGCTCAGCTGCCAGGTTATTTTACAGCAGCGTGGTTTATAGAAAGATTTGGTCGGAAATTTGTACTTGTTTCCTATTTAATTGGAACAGCTGTAAGTGCTTTCATTTTTGGGAATGCTGAGACGCTGACAGCCTTGTTAACGTCTGGAATGTTTTTATCGTTCTTTAATTTAGGAGCATGGGGTGCTCTTTATGCTTATACCCCTGAGCAGTATCCGGCTGTGATTCGTGGTACAGGTGCAGGGATGGCAGCAGCTGTTGGTCGTATCGGTGGTATTTTTGGTCCTCTGCTTGTAGGTTCGTTATTAACAGCAGGTTATGATATTGGTTTTATTTTTACAATTTTCTGTGGAGCAATCATTATTGGTGTTCTAGGAGTGCTATTTTTAGGAAAAGAAACCAAACAAATCGAATTAGACTAATAAAATTAGGAATGTCTTGGATTAATAATAGTCCAAGACATTTAATTTTTGGTTAAGTAAGGTGGTGCTATCTTGCAACGAAAAGCTATTAATTATTGCTCTTTTAATACATAAAAATTAGTTTTTGTTAATTTTTATACAATTATTTTCTTGAATCTGTTAAAATAACAAATCAATATATATTTCCTTCCAATAAATTAAGTTGATAAAGATTCTGGGGTTAGTGAAAATATAACGATTTTATGTCAATTTATTGCGAACTATCATATTAGCAAGTTGAAGCGCTAAAGATTTTTCTGAAAAGTCATTGTATTCAAATTGTAATCGTGATACTGTATTTTTAATCGAATTTAGAGTCAGTAGTAAACAATCTCCATTCGTGATAATTTCATTGAAAGAAAGGTTGTTAGGGATGAGCATTAATGAAGAAATAAAAAGAAGGTTTGTAAGGCTATCAAAGGGACAACGTAAAGTTGCACAATTTGTTATGGACAACCCCACAGCTGTGATTGGTAACGGAGCCGCTGAGGTCGGGAGGCAAGCAAATGTCAGTGAATCGACTGTTATCCGTTTTTGCTATGCGATGGATTTATCGGGTTATGTAGAGCTTCAGGAAGAAATTAGAGGTTATTTAATGTCTCAAAATGGGACAACTCTTCAACCTACATATACTTCAAATAAGCAACAAAACACAAGCTTTGGCAAGGTTATGCAACGTGATAGTCAAAATATTCAAGATACCATCCATCTAATTAATGATAGTATGTTACAGAAAAGTTCAAAATGGATGCATAAGGCTGATAATATTTATATTTTAGGCACCCGTCAAGCTGCATCTATTGCTAACTGGCTATCATACACACTAAGAACTTTACGTTCTAACGTTAAGCAGCTTCGTTCAGATTCCGATGATATTGTTCAACAAATTAATAGTATGGGAGAGCATACAACGTTAATCGTTTTCTCTTGTGATAAGCATACAAACGATATAAAAACGATCGTTGAAATTGCAAAGATGAAGAAGGTAAAGATTATTGCTATTACTGGATCAGCGTTGTCGCCTGTTCGTGATTATGCAAGTGCAATATTTGCGCTTGGTATGAAGAATCAAACGTCTCTGGATATTGTTCCCGTTTTATTTTCGTTTCTACATGCGTTAATTGAGGAAATGGTCAATCAAGATAAAGTGCAGTATGAGAAATATCAGCAATCCTATGAACAAGTAGAAAATAATTTATTATTCCTAGATGCTGCAAGAGAAAAGCAAGTTTTCTAAGGCTTTACAACGCGTAGATTTGTTACTGATCTATGCGTTTTTTTTGAGAAAGGAGATAAAAAAAGATGCCCAAATAAGTTTTAGACACCTTGAAAAGAAGCTTATAAAATTTTACTTAAGCTGTATTCGTTCATGTAGCGACCATCTAACTTAATGGCGTTTTTTCGAATACCTTCTTGCTGAAAACCTAATTTTCTGAATAAATTTAAGGCAATATCATTATGCTCCATAACGGACAACTCTAAGCGTGAAATATCTCGCTGTTTAGACCATTTCTCAACTGCCTCCATAAGTGCCAAACCAATCCCTTTTCCTTGATACTCTTCCTTAACAGCTAGGTGAATAGATGCAACGTGTTTATTTTTAGAATGCTTGTAGCCATGGATAACTGCATAGCCGGCAAAACTGCCATTTAATACACAAAGTAAAATTGTTCTGTTTCTTAGTTGCTTCCAGTAGGTTAAGTTTTTTCGAAGCTGTTGTACAGTTAAATCCAATTCATCTTGAACGTTATACATAAAGTCAGTTTGCTCAAAAATCTCTTCCTGTAGATGTATAAAAGATCTAGCATCGGAAGCCTCTATTGCTCGGATTATGTATGCAGATGGAATGTCTTCATCTTTAGAGATATTATTTGCTGTAGCCTTCATTTGTGTACGTGAGAAGGTTACACTAGTTCCAAGTTTAATATCAATGACGTAGTATCCTGCATTTGTCCATGACAAATAATGTGTAAGAGGAGGCTTTGTTTTTTTCCACCAGCTTTTATTCAGGTAAGCTGCATTTGGTAAGGCTTGTCCCATAATATTTTCTAGTTCGCTAAAGGATAAAGTAATTTCTTGTTGTAAAGCTACTTCAAAATAATTTGCTAAAGGAATATACTTTTTTTCCATCTTCTTTGTCATTGTAATCCCCATTTCCTGTATATCCTAAAATATAGACTATCTGATAATAGCATAAATTTATGGTTTCTTAAATATAAAAACGCAACTATATATCTATTTATTGCAATTATTTTTAATGAAGTATTTATTATTAATAATAAATGTTAAAAATAGGATGGTAAAAAAAGATAATAATATAGTTGTTGAGGATAATATTTACCTTATAGATGCATAGTTTTATCTTCTTTAACCTATGGGAAAAGTATGATATTTGATGGATTGAAGCTATTTTAATATACAAAAAATATCAGATGGATTTTTAATACAAATATATTGCAAGCACTGATAGACAAAGTTTTACTTTCTATCACGATAGTTCATAGGGTATGATAAAATAAAATAAATGTTATTGCTATTTAGGAGGAGTAATTTTAATGAGTAAAGTTTTAGTTTTTGGTCATAAAAATCCAGATACAGACACAATTACATCTGCTATTGTCTATGCATACTTAAAGCAACAAATAGGGGTAGATGCAGAAGCAGTACGTCTAGGAGAAGTAAATAACGAAACACAGTTTGCTTTAGATAAATTCGACTTTGAGGCACCGCGTTCCATCTCAACAGTAGTAGGAGAAGCAGAACAAGTAATTCTTGTAGACCACAATGAATTCCAACAATCTGCTGATGGCATTGAAGAAGTGCAAATTACAGAGGTTATCGATCATCACCGTATTGCAAACTTCCAAACAGCTGATCCTTTATACTACCGTGCAGAACCTGTTGGCTGTACTGCTACAATTCTAAATAAAATCTTCAAGGAAAACAGTGTTGAAATACCTGCAAATATTGCAGGATTAATGCTTTCTGCTATTGTTTCAGACACATTACTATTCAAATCACCTACTTGCACAGAGCAAGATATAAAAGCTGGTAATGAATTAGCAGCGATTGCAGGAGTTGACATTGCGGAGTACGGATTAGCAATGTTGAAAGCAGGTGCTGACCTTTCAGATAAATCATTAGAGGATCTTTTATCATTAGATGCGAAAGAGTTCCAGTTTGGGGAATATAAATCTGTAGTTGCTCAGGTGAACGCTGTTGATATGAATGATGTGCTTGGACGCCAAGAGGAATTAGAAATTTTATTAAATAAAAACGTTGCAGAAAATGGATTAGATTTATTCTTCTTTGTTGTGACAGATATTTTAAATAATGATTCAACGGCAGTTGCAATTGGACAAGTAGCGGAGGCAGCAGCAAAAGGATTTGGAGCTGAGCTAGTAAGTAATCGTGTTATTTTACCAGGTGTAGTATCTCGTAAAAAACAAATTGTACCAGTTTTAACGGACGCATTGAAATAATAAAGAAAAGAGGTTGTCTTTAAAAAAGACAGCCTCTTTTCATAGTGTTGAAAAACTAAATGGTCAAGGGACTCTTTGTGAACACTACTAATTCAAATGAAGGTGATTTCCGTTCCAGGCTACTCGCTTTGCCGCTGACGCTTCGCTTTCGCGCAGAGCAAGGGCTTCCTGTGGGCGAGCGACGAGCCGCTTCCTGCGCTGGAGGAACGAAGACTAAATGCGTCACGTCCTGTGACAATTTATCTGTGCGAAAGCGTAGCGACAGCAACAACGCCTTCGTGACCAACATCGTGTTGGCCTCAGTTTCTTGTCTGTCTCGCTATCCCACAATAGTGTAGAACTTTAAATATTTTCTTCCCTCAAAAGTAAAGTGAAGTAAAAGTGCACAATATAAATGATGGCTAAGACTTCAAATTTATCACTATTATCACTATATATTTGTGTGAATTGCCAATAGAAAATACTATGAGCAACGGTTGATTGGAGTGTAGACTGAGTGACTCCTCGGGGATTCAGCGTCACAGATGAGACCCTGGAGCGAGCAACGCGAGTGAAGCGGCTCATCGGACGCCCCCAGGAAAGCACTCAGTCGGAACGGAGATCAACCCCTCGTTTTGAAAAAGGGCTATACTTTTTGATTTGTCACCTTGATGTCATTGACATAATAGTATTTCAACAACATGAAGAGGTTGTCTTTAAAAAAGACAGCCTCTTTTATTCTAATTTTAATGGTTGTACAGCGGGACCTTCAAGAACATCTCCTTTGGCACTAAAGCGGGAGCCATGACAAGGGCAATCCCAAGTTTCATCAGCTTCATTCCATTTTGTTTTACAGCCTAAATGCGTGCAAGTTGGTGCATTGGCATGTCTAAGATAGCCACTGACAAATTCCTTGGCTACATATCCTCCTACCTTAAGCATTTGCATAAATTGAGCACCAAATTTTGTACGTGCTGGTGAATAGAGAGCAATTGCACCGTCTTCACTCCTTGAACCTGTAATTAAGGAAGATAATATATCTCCAGCTACAAATGAATTGGAGATCCCCCATTTACGGTAACCCGTTGCAATAAGGACATTAGGCAACGATTTTGTAATTCTTCCTACATAAGGAATCATGTCAGGTGTTTCAATATCCTGAGCGGACCAACGGTAGATTGGTTCTTGATCGAAATGTGCCTTCATTTCTCCTTCAATGGCCTCATAATAGGGTTCTGTATTCGCTGTTCCACCTGCAATATGGTTAGCGCCACCTAGCACTAAATAATGCTCATTGTTAATGGTTGCGGTACGAATTGAACGAGATGGGAAATCCACGCTGAGATATTGTCCTTGCATCGTATCATTAACTTTGCTAGCAGCCATATATGAACGGCTATTTGAAAGCTTAAAAAGCTGTAGCCCTTTAAAGGCTTCAATGGGGTAGTGTGAACACAAAATAAGTTTGTTATATTGAACCGACATATTATTTTCGGTATGTAAATTATTTTGTGATATGTTTAATTGTTGCACACGGGTATTTGTATATAGTTTTGCACCCATTGATACTGCTTCTTTTGTAAGGAAATTACAGACCTCCACTGGATTTATTTGTGCCTGCTGCGACATACTAAGTGCTTTTGTAATTGGGAAAGGAAGCTCTGTTTCAGAAGTAATCTTTGCTTTGATATTTAAAACTTTATAGGCATTCCATTCTTTCAATAACTGTGCATATCCTGTTTTTGTTTGGCAATAGAGTAATGAATCTACTTGCTGAACATTATTCTTTGGAAGTAATTGCATCGCCTTTTCAATAGCCAACTGATTGAGCTGGTAATAAAGCTTGGCCTCTTCTACTGATAGCTTTTCAATAATTTCCGAATAAACTAAGTTATGCTGAGCAGTTAATTTACCTGTTGAATGACCAGTTGTACCATGGCCTAAATGTGTATTTGCTTCAAGTAAGACTACGTCAACACCCGATTTAGCTAAGACATAGGCAGTATAGAGACCCGTCAAGCCTCCGCCGATAATGCATACATCACAAGTTGTAGAAGCATTCAGAGATGTTAAGGAGATGGAATCAGATGTTGCGAGCCAAAGAGATTGTGTCATACATAAAACCCTCACATTGTTTTTACGTTCAGTATGTAGATTGGTTTGAAAATTTATGCAAAGAAGCATAAAAATTGCCTTGCTGTAAGGACTATAGCTACAATGTAGCAAAAAGGAGTGTGTTAGTTTATGAAAATTGAAATATGGTCAGATTATGTATGTCCATTTTGTTATATTGGAAAAAAACAGCTGGAGCAGGCAATAGAGGATACAGGGTTTGCAGGACAGGTGGAGCTTGTATATAAAAGCTATCAACTTGATCCAACAACACCTGTCGATACAAATGTATCCACGTATGAAGCTTTAGCGAAGAAATATGGGATGTCTTTAGAAAAAGCAAAGGAAATGACACAAGGTGTGGCTACTAGGGCAAAAGAGGTTGGTCTAAATTATAATTTCGATAAGCTAATGGAAGAAAATACATTAAAGGCACATCGTCTAGTGAAATGGGCGGAGCAGCAAGGAGATGCAACACCACTTGTGGAAGCACTCTTACATGGCTATTTTATCGAAGCAAAACGGATTGGGCAGGATAATGTATTAGTCGATATTGCTGAACAGATAGGTCTGAATCGTGATGAAGCTGCGAAGATTCTTGTGACTGATGAGTATAAAAGTGAGGTTGAATCGGACATTCAAGAAGGACTAGAGCTTGGTGTACGTGGTGTTCCGTTCTTCGTTCTTAATCGTAAGTATGGTATTTCTGGCGCACAACCTCAGGAAGTATTTGAAGATACTTTGCGTAAAGTAGCACAGGAAGAGGGCTTACAACCGGCATTAAAAATGGCCAGCACTGACGAAACTGGTGTATGTACAGACGAAAGCTGTAAGTTTTAAATTAAGGTAGTCATACATCAATATGCTATATAAATATTTCAGTCAAAAGTATGAGATTATTAGTGTTGACTTTTGACTGAAATTTTTTTAGACTAAGGAAGTCATATATCTCGAAATCAAGATATATTAAATTATGATTTTTAAGGGAGATTTTATATAATGAACGTTTTAGTAGTAAAAGCTAACAATCGACCAGATGGTATTTCAACAAAAATGTATGAGACATTTATGGAAAATGTACAAGGTGTTAATGTCACAACTTTTGACGTGTATAAAGAAGATATGCCTTATTTTGGTCAAGATCTTTTCAATGCTTTTGGTAAAGTACAAAATGGTGGAGAGTTAACTGACATCGAATCTCGTCTTTTAGCTGCAAAGCAAAAAGCGATGGATGCTTTAACTGCAGCTGATGTAGTTGTATTTGCTTTCCCACTTTGGAACCTAACAATTCCAGCTACATTACAAACCTTCATTGATTATGTATATCAAGCTGGATTCACATTCAAATATAATGAGCAAGGTCAAATGGTCAGCTTAATGACAGACAAAAAAGCAATTATTTTAAATGCTCGTGGTGGTTACTACTCTTCACCAGAAGCTCAACCATTGGAAATGGCAGTTAACTATATTAAAAATATTGCTGGCGGTGTATTTGGTATGGAAATTATCGAAGAAGTTGTTATTGAAGGACACAATGCTTCACCAGATAAAGCTCAAGAAATTATTGCAAATGGTCTAGAAGAAGTTAAAAAAGTAGCTCAATCTTTACAATCTGTCCATGCATAATCATTTAGTTTTTAAAAAAAGTTCTCTCAAATCTGGGAGAACTTTTTTTATTGGTATAGCAGAGGTATGGTAGTGGTATAGTGATCTGATATATTGATGCTATACACTTATTTTTAATTTACATTAAATAACATCATGTGGTGAAGAATAAGTGATAGTGGTATTAATTTATGCTTTTTCAGTAAAGTTCCTTATTAATCATTCAAAAGTACATACAAATAGGTCTATTTATTCGGTAAATATATTAATTAGTATAATATAATAGAAATCGTAGGAAAATATTAGACTTTTAAGGAGGCTGTTACATGAATAAGAAATTAATGGCTACATTCTTACCGATGTTACTTATTCTATTCACGTTGCTACCATTTGGGCTGTCTGCAAATGCTGCATCAAATGACGTGACACGTGGGGACTATGTGAAAGAATTAGTAGAGAAATTAAACGTTGAGCTTAGTGATGGTTCTAAATTGTCCTTCACGGATGTTCCAAAGGATTTAGCCCCTTATGTGGAAAAAGCAGTGGAACTGAACTTGATTAAGGGTAAAAGTGCCACATCGTTTGGACCAAATGATAAATTAACACGTCAACAGGCTTTTGTTATATCTGCCCGTGGACTAGTTAATGAGAACGCTTCACTTTCGGTGTTGGATAAATTCAAGGATGCCCATTTGATTGCTAAGACCCATAAACAAGATTTAGCAAATGCTGTTGCAGCAAATATTTTACAAGGCTTCGATGATAATACAATTCGCCCTCGTGACTATGTGACATCGGAGCAAATGCAAAGTATCGTAGAACGTTTTACAGCTGAATATAAATTACCGGTAGCTAAGACTACCATGGATCTACAAATTTTAGGGACAACAGATATCCATACAAACCTTGCTAATTATAATTATTACTTAGATGCTGAATCAGCCGATGTAGGATTAGCGAATACTGCCGCATTAATTGAGCAAGCACGTGCTGAGAATCCAAACACATTATTGTTCGATAATGGTGATTTAATTCAAGGAACGCCATTAGGCTCCTATAAGGCGTTAGAAAACGTATTAAAGCCTGGTGAAGTTCATCCAGCTATCGCAGCACTTAATGCACTGAAATATGATGGCGGTACGTTAGGTAACCACGAATTTAACTACGGTTTAGCGTTTTTAGATGAAGTATTAAACGATGCACAATATCCAGTCATAAATGCAAACACTTATGATGCTAAAACAAAAAAACATATGTATACGCCTTATGTCATTATAGATAAAGAGGTTGTTGATCATACAGGTAAAAAGCACACACTTAAAATAGGTGTTACAGGAATCGTACCTACAAAAATTGTTGAGTGGGATGCGATTCATTTAGCAGGTAAAGTTGATATGCAAGAACCTGTTGAAGCGGTAAAAGAAGTTGTGCCAGAAATGCAAAAAGCAGGCGCAGATGTAATTGTCGTTCTTTCACATTCAGGTATTGGTGAAGATACGTATGTGGAGGGCGCGGAAAACGTTGGTTATCAAATTGCTGATATCGAAGGAATTGATGCTTTAATTACAGGTCACTCTCATTTAACTTTCCCAGGTGACTATAAGGATTTAAAAAATGTAGATCAAGAAAAAGGGACAATTAATGGTGTACCTACTGTTATGGCAGGTAGCTACGGTAGTCATCTTGGTGTTATTGACTTAAAGCTAGAGCTACAGGGCTCAAAATGGGTTGTTGTGGATGGACAAGGTTCTATTCGTTCTATTAAAAAAGAGGGATTACAGCCATCTAAAACAGTTTTAAATGCGATTAAGGATGCCCATGAAGGTACATTAAAGTATATTCGTCAACCTGTTGGTGAGACAACTGCACCAATCCATAGTTACTTCTCAATGGTACAAGATGATCCTTCTATTCAAATTGTTACGCAAGCGCAAAAATGGTTTATTGAAAAAGAATTAAAAGGTACTGCTGATGAAAAGACACCGCTGCTTTCTGCTGGTGCACCTTTCAAAGCAGGCTCTCGTAATAATCCTGCCGATTATACAAATATTCCCGTAGGTCCGCTTGCGATTAAAAATATGGCGGATATTTACCATTATGACAACACTGTCGCAACAATTAAAGTGACAGGTGCTCAAGCCATTGAATGGTTAGAGATGGCTGCAGGTATTTTTGCAACAATTGATCCAAATAAAACGGAAGAGCAAAATATTATCGATTCAGAAGCACGTTCTTATAATTTCGATGTGCTAGATGGTTTAACTTATCAAATTGATGTGACATCGCCAGCAAAATATGACCGTCGTGGCAATCTTGCTGATGAAAAGGCAAACCGTATTAAAAATGTACAGTACGCTGGTAAACCGATTGATTTAAAACAAGAATTCATCATTATTACAAATAATTACCGTGTTGGCGGCTCGTATGGAGCAACATTCAAAAATGCTAACGGCTCTAATGTAACGAACTATGCGTATGAAAATCGCCAAGCTGTTATTGATTACATTATGGACAATAAAACAATTAATCCTGCTGCGGATAATAACTGGTCGTTTGTACCATTCCCAGCAAATACAAAGGTTATTTACCAAACTGCTAAGGATGCTCAAAAGGTTATCCCAGTAGGTAGCTCTATTAAATATCTAGGAGATACTGAAGGCGGCTTCGGTAAATATTTAATTCAATAATAAAATTGAAAAGAAGAGCGCGAGTTAATCGCTGCTCTTCTTATTTTGCCGTTCAAATGTATGATATCGTGTGCCTTGAAACGTTAGTAATCCAAAGTCACCATCTGCAAGTAGTCCGAAATCACGACCATTCATTTTTAACTCTAGCCGATCACCGCTTTGTACCTCAAACGTTACATAATAGGATGTATGGGCACTAGAGTTACCAGAACCTCCACTAGTTTTGGATCGTTTCGTAACGACTTGAGCTGGTACTGTTAAAACAGGTGAATTATTGTTTTTTGACCATTGTAAAATGCCGTTAAAAACAGTGAACACGATACCCCCAATAACAATTATAAAAATTATTGTAATAAACATAGACGCAAATGAAAAATCATTAACCCAAAGCATAAGGTCCTCCTTACCTCGTTACAAAAAACAAAATTGTTATATAGGATTTATTTCAAGGTCGACAACAACATCAATCTCATCACTTATTAATACACCACCTGTTTCAAGTAACGTGTTATACACTAAATTAAATTCTCGACGGTCAATTTGTGCCTTTGCTTGGAAGCCATATACTTCCTGTGCCCAAGGATTTATGCCTTTTCCGGTATATACTGTAGTAAATATAATGGGCTTCGTTATGTTTTTAATAGTTAAATCACCTTGAATAGCATATTTTTTTTCTCCAAGTTTTTTGATTTCTGTAGATGTAAATAATATTTTAGGATAAACATCGGCATCGAAAAAGTCAGGAGATACAAGATGAACATCTCGATCGAAATTTTTTGTGGAAACACTAGCAACTGCAATGGTAAATGAAATGCTTCCACCTTCTGCTTGTTCAATATCTGGTAATGCTATTTCTGCATTGTACGATTCAAATGTACCATGTATTTTTGATATCATCATATGTCTCACTGAGAAACCAATCGTTGAATGGCTGAAATCAATTGTATACTTTTTCACTGGAAAATCCCCCTAAAAACAGTATCTTACAACGAATGATAGAGTAAAAAATTCAATGATTCAATGGATTACTCGTAAAAATTAGCAAAAATACTATGAATAATCGTGTAAATTGTGAATATTTAAAATTATTATAAGAAAAGTAATCATGAAAGTATGAATGTCTGCTTTCTATTTGACGTTAATTGAGAAAGTCTTGGCTTTTGAAATATTCATATTGTGAAGAGTGCAGGCATATAGTGAGTTGTCTTGTACATGATTGTTTTTCGACTACTGTGACTAAACGTTTATTTGAGACCAGGGTTAAGAGAAGGTTATAGTTAATCATTTAAGTTAATGTAAATTTCTGTACATTAACTTAAATAATACATAATTCAACTTAAACTTACTTTTAGTAATTAAATATATATCAGTAAATAAATTACTAGGTGTAAATAAGTTACTTCAAATTTACTTTTGTAAAAATAATCGTTACAATAGAATACATAAGAGGTGAAAAAAATGAATGAGACAACTTTATGTCCTCGTTTAGCTAAAGCAATGGATTTAATTGGAAAACGCTGGACAGGACTAATTTTATATCAACTATTAGATGGACCGCAGCGATTTAATGAAATTGAGTCTGCATTACCAGTAAGTGGTCGTTTGTTATCAGAACGCTTAAAGGAGCTGGAAAAAGAAGGACTGGTGGAGCGAAAAGTCTATTCAGAAGTTCCAGTACGTGTTGAGTATTCGTTAACTGATAAGGGTAAGGCGTTAGAAGGGGCTATTCGCAATATCGAATCATGGGCAACAAGTTGGCTTTAAGGGAAGTTGGCTAAATATGTTTCTTGGAATGGTCTTGAATTTTCTTTATAATATTCAACATCTCTGCACAGGGTGTATTGCAACCCATGAAAACGAGATAAAATACCCTTCATTTTACTTGTCAAATCGAGGTTCTAAATCCATACTAGTGTAGAGTAAGAAGGATGTTAGAAAGGAATTAGCTCTCATGACAAAAGAACAATGGGCATCGGATTTAGCACAAAGCATAAATCCAGCCAATATTAAATTAAATGAATCTTTACAGCAATATACGATGACTAAATTAGGCGGTAAGGCAGATGTTTTTGTTTTACCTGAAACAGAAGAAGAAGCGATATCAGTTATTCGCTATGCACACATAAATAATATTCCATTATTAATGTTAGGTAATGGGTCCAATATGGTCGTTCGTGATGGCGGACATCGAGGGATTGTTGTTACATTTTCATATTTAGATGAAATTCATATAGATGATGACCATGTTTACGCGCAAAGCGGTGCACTCATAAAGGACGTATCTAAATTAGCTGCTGCTGCTACTTTAACAGGCTTTGAATTTGCTTGTGGTATTCCAGGCTCAATTGGTGGAGCGATGGCTATGAATGCAGGAGCCTATGGTGGAGAAATTAAGGATATTATTATTTCCTCTAAAGTGTTAACTAAAGAAGGAGATGTTTTAATATTAAACAAAGAAGAGCTTGAACTAGGTTATCGTAAAAGTATAATTGCTAAAAAGGGTTACTATGTACTGTCATCCGAATTTCAGTTAGCTAAAGGTGTACAGGAAGAAATTGATGCTAAAATTGCAGATTTAACGTTTCAACGAGAATCTAAGCAGCCATTAGAATACCCATCTGCTGGGAGTGTTTTTAAGCGCCCTCCAGGTCACTTTGCAGGTAAGCTTATTCAAGATAGCGACTTACAAGGAAAGGGTGTAGGCGGTGCAGAGGTTTCAACGAAGCATGCAGGCTTTATTGTGAATAAAGGCACTGCCACAGCTTCTGATTATATCGCAACAATCCAAATGGTACAGAGGGTAGTTAAGGAAAAGTTCGGTATTGATTTGGAGACAGAAGTAAAAATAGTTGGTGATGACTTATAGCATACTACGCTCTTCGCTGATGGCGGGGGGCGTTTTTTTGAAGGGAGAGAAGAAAATGAAATTTATTTCTTGGAATGTCAATGGGATCAGAGCCTGTATAGGCAAAGGTTTTTTAGATTTTTTCAATAGCATGGATGCTGATTTTTTCTGTATTCAAGAAACGAAGTGTCAGGCAGGACAAGTTGAGCTATCTCTTGAAGGATATGAGCAATATTGGAACTACGCACAGAAGAAGGGCTACTCGGGAACGGCTATTTTTACAAAGCATACGCCGCTTTCTGTACAAAAACGCTCAGCGTGATTTAGCTCGATTATCTTTTCGTTTAGAGTGGGAGAGCCGAGTAGCTTTATATTTACAGGAGTTGAATGCCAAGAAGCCTATCGTATACTGTGGAGACTTAAATGTTGCACATATGGAAATTGATTTAAAAAATGCAAAATCGAATATTGGAAATTCTGGCTTTACATATGAAGAACGTGCCAAAATGACGGAGCTTTTAGCAAGTGGTTTTATCGATTCCTTCCGTCACCTACATCGTGATACAACAGACCGCTATACTTGGTGGTCTTATATGAATAAAGTGCGTGAACGCAATATTGGCTGGCGCATTGATTATTTTATTGTTTCTGAGAGATTAAAAGATAGCATAGAAGAGGCGAATATTCATGCGCACATTTTAGGAAGCGACCATTGTCCAATTGAATTACAGCTTCATATCTAGTATTAAAAAATCGTATTTTCCATTAGGGAAAATACGATTTTTCATGTTGTTGAAATACTATTATGTCAATGAAATCAAGGTGACAAATAAAAAAATATAGCTCTTTTTCAAAACGAGGGGTTGATCTCCGTTCCGACTGAGTGCTTTCCTGGGGGCGTCCGATGAGCCGCTTCACTCGCGTTGCTCGCTCCAGGGTC